>JAVXFE010000274.1:0-2433 GCA_036658075.1 Oscillospiraceae bacterium | reverse complement strand
ACCGAAGCTGTAAAAGCGACTGAATATCGGACGATTATGGGCTGGGGTAGTGTTTTGTATTTAGAGGATTTACAAAAAAAGTCGAAAGCGGCGATGGTATATAGTGATGAGGATATAGATGATGTGATTATTCCATTTAAAAATGGCGAATATCATAAGGCAAAGGCGATTTTAAGAGGGAAATATATAGAGTTTATTGAGTCTGGGATTATTAATATTGATTATATCCGAAAATTTTCTCTTAATGTGATTTTTGAGATTAATGTAAAAGTTTTAAAACCAAATATGGAACTTGATGAAATATTTGGAGCAGATTTCTTGCCGAATAAAGAGTTACATGAACTTGACACTATCGAAAACATGCGAGATTTTATGGACGGTCTAGTTACAAAAATAGCCGATTATTTGACTGAACATGGTAAAAACAAGTACAAAAAAGAGGTTGCGACAGCAATTGAAATAATAGAAAAAGGATATAAATCAGAGTTAAGCGTGGAGAATATTGCCAGCAGTCTTTTTATTAGCACTTCATATTTTATGCATATATTTAAAAAAGATACAGGTATGAGTTTTAGTGAATATCTTCTTAAATATCGTTTTGAAAAAGCAAAAGAACTGCTTTCAACGGGTAGATATAAGGTGTATGATGTATGTAAAATGGTTGGATTTAATGACCCAAAATATTTTAGCAAGATTTTTAAAAGAGAGACTGGAGTTACGCCGAAAAAATATACAGACTCATTATAATTCGATGATAATTGGGAGAAATGCGAAATGAAATGGAAGGCGAAAAAAGCTTTTATAAATCTATTTAAAAATATGTCTATTAGTGCCAGGCTTACTGCCTTCCTGGTTTTATTTACTGCGGTTCCGATTCTTTTAGTATTTAATATTTCTAAAATTTATACGACACAGAGCTTTAACCGTTATACCGGGGACTTTGTAGAATATACAAATTCTATTATTTCTAAAACTATGACGTCGCTTTTTGGTAACGTAAACACCGTGGCGTTTAGGTTTATCCAAAACAGAGAGTTATATAATATCCTAGGCAATGAAAATCTTTCGTATGAGGAAAAAAACGAGCGTTTTCAAACAGTAGCCAGTAATATTATAGGGGTTAATAGTTTTATTAAAAATGCGGATATCGTGGATACAAAAGGTAATATTTATTCTTATCGAGTTGCTGATGGGTTTCCAAAAATCTCTTATGGATATATAGAAAATATCGAAAAATCATCTCAGCTTATTCGTGGCAATATGATAAGCGATATAAACGGCGAAAAATATCTTATGCTGGGTCGAAACATGCGGTCGTTTAATACAAACTTTAATTTAGGCAGTATTATTTTGTACGTGAACGAAAATAAAATATATGAAACTTATAAAAATACGAGTACTGCCGGGAGTTTTACTGCAATTTTAGACAGTAACGGATTTGTAATTTCAAGTGATTATAAAGGCATTATCGGGACGCAAATAAAAGATATAGACAATGTTAAAATTAGCAACTATGTTTCGTATAATAATAAGCGGTTTTTACTTTACAAGCATCCCATAATTGATGAGTTCGGAACTATCCCGGAAGAGCTGACGGCGGTAAATATTATTCCGCAAAACAATCTATGGAACATGATAAATACTCGTGATATATATCTAAATCTTATGCAAATCATAATACTATTAATTGCGTGTTTCTTTATAGTGTACATATTTAAAAAGATTATTGAACCCATAACTACACTTAAACATAACATGAAAAGATTTGGTATGGGAGAAGATATAAAATATGCATCGGATTGCCTTCCTCGAGATGAAATAAAAGAACTTGAAGATTCGTTTTATAATATGGTCGACCAAATCAAAAACTTAATGCGGAAAAATGAGGAAGAAGTTCAAAAACAGCGAGAATCTGAACTTAAAGCTCTCCAAGCACAGATAAATCCACATTTTATATATAACGCATTAGATTCAATAAGCTTTATGGCGAAAAAAGAAAATCAAAAGGGCATAGAGAACGCAATTTATGCACTTGCATCATTTTTTAGAATAAGTCTTCATAAAGGGGATAAATTTATTACAGTTAAAGAGGAAATTAAACATGTGAAGAGTTATCTTGCCATCGAAACCATACGTTCTGGGAATGCGTTTGATGTGGAGTTTGATATAGATGACGATATACTAGATGAGATGATACTAAAAATAATACTCCAACCGTTAGTTGAAAATGCGATTAAACACGGGTTTGTGAACAAAAAAGATGGACTTATCAGTATTCTAGGTTATGAGGCACACGATAAAATACATCTTGAGGTCATAGATAATGGCTGTGGATTTGACATAAATATTCTTAATAAAGATACAACAAAAGGGAGTTATGGAATTAGAAATGTGAACGAACGAATCGCTCTTGAATATGGAGACGAATATGGG
>JAVXFE010000273.1:0-2449 GCA_036658075.1 Oscillospiraceae bacterium | reverse complement strand
CAATGCGGACGTGTGGACAAACAAGAAAAATTATGAAAGAAAAATACGGAATCATCTAAAAACATTTTATGAATCCTTATATCATTATGACACAAAACAAATAGCACATACGAAATATCATTCTCGATATTTCATATGTGCTATCATTTTAATCTAAATTATAGAAAAACTTGCGTTTAACTTAAACTATAGGTTTTACACTATCACACGCACCGACTGCACAGCTTAGGTTGGTTGGCAAATCGTTATTTAAATTATATTTGTTTTCTTACTATTGCGTATTCGTCGTTAAATCTGTAATATGGACAGTTATTAAACGAATGTCTCAAGAACTTCCCCATCTCGTCCTCGTCCAAATTCATTTCGCATATATAGCACTCACATTCTTCATCATAGACATAGTTCATGCACTCATCACAATTTGTTTTACCACTCATTTAAGACACCTCCAAATTTATTGTTTAACCACCAAATTTACACCAAATTTTTCATAAAAATACTTCTTATTTCTCTTGTTTTGTCCAATTATTTTTGAAACCTCACACGGCTTTGCGTGTATAATATATTCACAGTTTTTATAGTTTCCATCTATTATTTCTCTTTCGATGTTTTCACGATATATTTCGCCTTCCACAAGTTCTCCAAAAGCCGCATGAAACGGCCCTGCAACTATGTTTCCTTCTCTTCTTAAATCATCACTTGAATGAAGTCCTATTCGTATTACTTCTATATTATTATTGCGGAAAATTCTAAGAACCTTAGCAGTCACTTTTACGGCTTTTTCCACGTCATACGGAATATATTTACCGCATCTATAAAGATTTTCAAGTTCAGTATCTTTTAGAGTAATCGTTGGATAAATCCTTGTGCATTTCGGCAACAAACTCGCAATTTTTTCCGCTGTTAAAATATCCTTCTCGGGCGTGCTTCCGTACATTCCTATCATCATTTGAAGGCCTAATTCTATCCCTGCATCTTTTATCATTTTTGAAGATTTTATCACATCTTCAAACAAATGCCCACGATTGTTAACCCTTAAAACTTCATCATCGGCGGATTGGGCGCCAAGTTCAACTGTGGTAACTTTGTATTTTTTTAAAAGCTCAATTATCTCGTCATTTATATAATCAGGGCGTGTAGACAATCGTATCCCATGAATTTTATCTGCATATTTCTCAGCTACACGCAAAAAATCTTCCTGCAATGATACCTCCAGCCCTGTAAAACTTCCGCCAAAATATGCAACCTCCGTAAAATGTTCACGAGAGTTTGTATCAAGCCTTTTTAGGCCTTCAAAAATTAACTTTTCTGCATCATCAGGCGTAACAGAAGTGCTAACGCCCGTAATTTTTCGCTGGTTACAAAAAGTGCAATCGTGTGGACAACCTTCATGTGGGATAAAAATTGGTATCGTATACTGTTTCATATTCTAAACCACCTGTGTGTGTTTAACTTTTGACAGTGCAATTTTTGCCGCTTCTTGCTCTGCCGCTTTACGGCTTTTTCCTTCGCCTCTTCCAATAATTCTTCCTAGATATGTAGCTTCAACATTAAAAGTAGGTTCGTGATCCGGACCGGTTTTTCCACTAAGGTTATAACGCACAACCTCACGGTTTTTATCACGTTTTTGAAAATAACTTTGTATTTCAGATTTATAGTTCGTAAAATCCATATTTTTCAGTTCTTCAATTGCGCCACTAAGCGAGTTCATAACCCACACTCGTGCAGGCTCAATTCCGCCGTCCAGATAAATTGCCGCCAAAACCGATTCATATGCATCCGCCAAAATCGAATCTTTATCACTTCCGCCACATTTTTGTTCAGACTTTCCAAACGCTATACCACTGCCTAAATCCATCATTCTAGCGGCTTTTGCCAAAGCTTTTTCACATACAACGGCCGCACGCATCTCGGTTAAGCGTCCCTCGTCCATATTCTTAAATTCTTTATAAATATATCCTGCGATAACAAAAGATAAAACACTATCGCCCAAAAATTCCAAGCGTTGGTTACTTTCAATCCCTCTTTCGTTAGCTAATGAGATGTGCGTAAGTGCCTTTTTAAGCAAGCTTTTGTCTTTAAATATATAATCTATTTCCATTTTCCTCGTCCTTCCACATTAATTTATCACTTTTTATAAATAAACCCAAAAAGGTGGCACTCTAAAGAACGCCACCTAGTATATTCAAATTAAATACTAATCTTTAAACTTTTTTAATACAATCGTTGCATTATGTCCGCCAAATCCAAGAGAGTTAGAAATTGCATAATCAATATTGCCGTCTCTTCCTTCATTTGGAACATAATCCAAATCGCATTCCGGGTCAGGAGTAACGTAATTTATGGTAGCTGGCATAAAACTTTCATTTATTGCAAGAGCGGTAATAACGCCCTCGATTCCGCCTGCCGCACCCAACATATGTCCGGTCATTGACTTTGTAGAACTAAC
>JAVXFE010000272.1:0-2464 GCA_036658075.1 Oscillospiraceae bacterium | reverse complement strand
TTATTATATCATATTTGGGCAGAAAATTCAATCATTTTTTAGTTATTTTCTAAAGAAATTTTAGACACAAAAAAAGACAAAGCCTCCATAAAACGCGGACTTTGTCTTCAGTCTGACATGGTGTGGAATTTAATTCCACACCATGAGCTTAAAGATAAAGTTTTGCGTTTTACATGGATTTTGACTTCGATTTGAACTATCCTCAAAATGCACCGTCGTCACTTTTTAATTTATATCAACTTTATATTCCGTAAGCCATGTGTCAATCATATACATGTACCCCATAATTTGAGGAAAGTTCATAAGTTGACCATACCACGGCTTTGTAAAAATTTCCGCATCGGTATCAAGCAAGCTTTTGAGTGCGGACCTATCCACAATTTCTAATAATGGTGATGAGTGGTTTTCAATTATTCGTTTCACTTTTGCACGAACGTTTTCCACATATATAGGGTTGTGGCTTTTGGGATAAGGACTCTTTTTTCTATATGTTATTTCATCTGGAAGCCGACCGCTAAACACTTTGCGTAAAAGGCCTTTTTCACGACCTGCATAACTCTTCATCTCCCATGGAATATTATAGGCATACTGCATAATCCTATGATCACAAAACGGAACACGCACTTCAAGCCCACTATACATAGACATCCTGTCTTTTCGTTCAAGGAGAGTTTGCATAAACCAGTTTAAGTTTAGAGTTGTTATTTCTTTTATTCGTGAATCCAATTCAGATTCTAGCCCTGTTTTTGGTGTGTTTTTTATTGAATCTGAATATCTTTCATATACATAATCTTTAGGGTCAAATGTCATGAAAGCTTTGTTTACCAAGCTTGATTTTATATCTGTATTTCCACTCCACGGAAAATCTGCACGTGCTAAAGTTTCTTGGTTTGTATACCATGGATAACCGCCAAAAATTTCATCTGCACATTCGCCCGACAAGGCAACTGTATGGGTCTTTTTCACTCTTTCACAAAACATAAGAAGTGACGAATCTATATCGGCCATTCCAGGGAGGTCTCTCGCTAAAGTCGCCTCTCGTAACATGTTCCCTACATCGTCATTGTCAAGAATTACCTTTTTATGTTCCGACCCAATATTTTTAACCATTATATCAATAAAGTAATCATCACTGTTCGGTTGGAAATAACTTTCTTTGAAATATTTTTCGTTATCTTCATAATCAACCGAATATGTTGTTAGCTGTGCGTTTTCTGACTTAAATTTTTCTGCCGCAATGCTTGAAATTATGCTTGAGTCCAGTCCGCCAGATAAAAAACAGCAAAGAGGCACATCGGACACTAGTTGCCGCTTTATTGAATCCGTAATCAAATATTCAAGCTTTTCAATAGTGGCAGCCATGCTATCCTCGTGTTCGGTCGCCTCTATTCGCCAATATCTGTATTTGTTTAATTTCCCGTTTTTGTATGTTGCAGACCATCCGGGCTTTAGCTCCTCTATATCCTTAAAGGCTGTTTCGCCGGGGGTTCTTCCGGGACCTATTAAAAAAACTTCCGCAATCCCGTATTTGTCCACCCTTCGGCTGACTTTTGGATTTTCAAGAAGCGTTTTTATCTCTGAGCCAAACACAAGTCCGCCAGAATATTCGTGATAAAACAAGGGCTTTACACCTGCTCTGTCACGTGCCATAAACAAAATATCACGAGTGACGTCATATATGGCAAACGCAAAAATTCCGTTTAGCCTATGAAGGCATGATTCGCCCCATTCAATATAGGAAAGCAACAAAACTTCAGTGTCTGAATGTCCATTAAAATCATGACCACTCACCCTAAGTTCACGCCTGATTTCATCACTATTGTAAAGTTCGCCGTTGTATGTAATAACATATTCACGTCCGCCAATTATTTTATGCATTGGCTGTTTCCCGTTTTTAATATCCACAACGCTAAGCCGTCGATGCAATAAAGCCACATGGTCGGTTATGTATTCACCGCTTTCATCTGGACCTCGCCTATTTAAAGTTTTTGACATATTTGAAATAACAGTTTGACAATTTGAAATATTTTCATTATAATCAATCCATCCGCCTATTCCGCACATAAAAAACCGCCTCCTTGGTAATTTTATTATATGCAAGTTTTAGTCGAATGTTACATAAGACACTTCGTTTCAGAATTTCCCACTATTCTTCGTTTGCTGATTTTAGCCACTTCTTGTAGGTCAAATCTATACCAAAGGCCCCAAGTGGTGCAGTAATCAAAATTGATAAAACCGCAACGGTCAAAACAATTTTGCCACATGAAAGTCCCATGGCTAGGGGTATGGCACCAATCGCCGCCTGAACGGTTGCCTTTGGCATATAGGCAACCATACAGAACATTCGTTCTCTTAGCGAAAGTTTAGTTTTTATGAGACACACAAGGACTCCTGCCATACGGAAAATTAACACACCGAATATTAACAAAACCGCCGAAACGCCAGCTACCGCAACGTATTTAAG
>JAVXFE010000271.1:0-2521 GCA_036658075.1 Oscillospiraceae bacterium | reverse complement strand
CCTACGCCTGCTAAAATCGCCGCACCTAACGCTGCACCTTCATTGGAAATCATGGTTTTAACGGCGCAATCGTAAACATCTGCCAACATAGCACGCCATAAGCTACTATTTCCTCCGCCACCACAAACCACCATGTCAGAGGTGCTGATTCCCATATCTTTTAATACCATTAGGCAATCCATTAAGGAGTACGAAACCCCTTCCATAACAGCCCGTAACATGTCGCCCTTTGTGTGCATTGCAGACAAGCCGAAAAATACTCCACGTGCGTTTGGATTTAAATGCGGAGTTCTTTCGCCCATCAAATATGGCAAATATATCAATCTATCACAACCGATTTTCGATTTTTCGGCTATTGTATTCATTAAATAATAGACGTCCACACCCATACTTTTAGAAACCGCTAATTCACTCTCACAAAAATTATCCCTAAACCATTTCAGCGAAAGTCCTGCCGCTTGAGTGACTCCCATAACATGCCATTCATTCGGAACCGCCGCACAAAACGTATGAACTCTACCCAAAGGGTCGATGTTCATTTTTGAAGTATGGGCAAAAACCACACCGCTTGTACCTATTGTGGTAAAGGCTTTTCCGTCTTCTACAACGCCAGTACCAACCGCCGCAGCTGCATTATCGCCTGCACCGCCAACAACGATTGTACCGCTTAAAAGCCCCGTTAAGCTTCCTGCTTCATCTGTAATTTTCCCTGTAACTTCGGGGCTTTCATACACCTTTGGCAACAAATTCTTGTCGATATTTAACTTTTGTAAAACCTCATCAGACCAATCACGCATCTTGATATCTAAAAGTTGCATTCCGGAAGCGTCAGACGCATCGGTTGCAAACACCCCGGTAAGTCTATATCTAACATAGTCTTTAGGCAATAAAATATGGCGACAGAGCGAATAATTTTCTGGTTCGTGATGTTGTATCCATAGAATTTTAGACGCCGTAAAGCCTGCAATTGCAGGGTTTGCGGTGATGTCTATAAGCCGTTTTTTTCCGACCTTTTCGGTTATCTCGTCACATTCTTCGCTTGTTCTTCCATCGCACCAAATTATAGCTGGTCGAATCACTTCGCCGCCCTCGTTTAGCATGACTAAACCGTGCATTTGCCCTGCCAATCCAACGCCAACTATATCAGAAGGGTTAACCTCTTTTGTGACCTGTTTTAAGGTGCTTACCGTAGCGTTCCACCAATCTTCAGGGCGTTGTTCTGCCCAACCATTTTGTGGCTGATACATAGGATATTCCGCTGAAGACGAGGCTATTGTGTTTCCTAAAGTGTCAAAAAGCACCGTTTTTGTGCTTGATGTTCCAATATCAATGCCTATTAAATATTTCATTTAAAATCCCCCAAACATGATGGAATTTACAACACCTTCCAAATATTCTTGTTTACCACTATTTTTATCTTCAACAACATTACACTTCAGGGCGTATTCTGAAAGTTTTTCAAGGTCCATGTTTCCATTAACGATTTCTGCACCTATACCGGTGCTAAATGATGAATATTTCTCTTTCACAAAGGCATCAATCCTGCCATCATTCATAATCTTATCTGCAACTTTAAGACCTAGTGCAAACGTGTCCATTCCTGCAATATACGATAGAAAAATATCTTCATGAGTCATAGAGGCACGGCGAGTTTTAGCGTCAAAGTTAAGACCGCCATTAGTGAAACCGCCATTTTTCAATACTTCTAACATACAAAAGGCAGAATCATAAACATTTGTTGGAAATTGGTCAGTATCCCAACCAAGCAACATGTCGCCCTGGTTTGCATCAATCGACCCAAAAGCCCCATTAATTCTTGCCACACAAAGTTCGTGCTGAAAAGTATGACCTGCAAGGGTTGCATGATTCGCCTCAATATTCATCTTAAAATCCTTGTCTAAATCGTATTTTCTAAGGAATCCTAAAACAGTAGAAACGTCAAAATCATATTGATGTTTTGTAGGCTCTTTTGGCTTTGGTTCAATATAAAAATCGCCTGTAAATCCACGCTTTCTTGCATAATCAACAGCCATATGCATAAGGCGTGCCATGTTGTCAAGTTCAAACCCCATATCAGTGTTTAGCAGAGTCTCATATCCCTCTCTACCGCCCCAAAATACGTACCCTGTGCCGCCTAAACATATCGTAATGTCGATAGCCTTTTTGATTTGTGCCGCCGCATATGCAAACACATCAGCGTTACACGTGGTGCCTGCGCCATGGACATATCGTGGGTTATTAAAGCAGTTTGCCGTTCCCCACAAAAGTTTTATGTCATATTTTTGCATTTGCTCTTTTATTATTGGAACAATTGTCTCTAAGTTAGCCTGAAATTCTGCTAATGATGCACCTTCTGGAGCTATATCTTTATCGTGAAAGCAGAAGTATTCAATCCCCAGTTTGTTCATGATTTCAAAGCCAGCATAGACCTTATTCTTATAAACCTCATGTTCAGAGTCGCCGTTCAAGCTCGTATCTGCCGTAGCGATGCCGAAGAGCGGGGTGCGGTCACCAGAGAGGG
>JAVXFE010000270.1:0-2572 GCA_036658075.1 Oscillospiraceae bacterium | reverse complement strand
CAGAACCTGTGCCGTTTCCTTTATTTTATCATTTTTTATTTCATAGGCCGAAACCAAAATCTTTGCCATTTCTTCACGGGTTAAAGAATCGTTTGGATTTGCGTTACCATTATCACCATCTAATAATCCATTTTTGTGTGCCGTGGCAATATAGTCCGCATACCAGTCAGTAGAGATTACATCATTAAATTCATTGTCATATTTTACGACATCAAATTTAAGTCCACGCACAAGCATGGTAATAAATTCTGCTCTGGTAGTTTCGTTTTGAAGTCCCAAAGTTTTTTCGTTTTCACCTTTAACAATTCCCGCATCAATCATTTTTGTGATTTCTTCTTTGCCCCAATGATTTTCAAGTTCTGCTTTAAAGTTTTTGTTATCCGATGGTTTTTCAGTAGGTTGTGCCGTTGGTGCAACCGTAGGTGTTGGTTGTATCACTCCACCACCACCTCCTCCACCGCCGCCGCCATTTCCGTGAGGTGATGACGGTTTTGCTGAACTGCTAGGTGTCGGTTTAGGCGTTGGAACGGTGCCACCATCTATAATTGGCGAGCTACCAAAATAAATAGAGCTACCGGATTTTTTAAATGGAATATTTTCACCATTTAATGTTACCTTTTGAATATTTTTTTCTGATAAAATTGTTAAACTGTTTAAATCAACATAATCGGACTTTGTATTATCTATATGAGTTGTTGAAAGTTCAATTTCATCTCCTGACCAATTAATGCCCATGTTACTTACGTTCTTGTTAGATTTAACGATGTATTTTCCGCTATTATCTTGAATATTCATTCCATCAGATAATATGGCTGTTTTAAAGTATTTTAAACCTTTATCAATATACATCATTCTTCCATCTGTTGCATACTCTCCAATATTCCTTTGTTTTTTAATTTCATTATTATGAATATTATAATATGTTCCATTTGTTGTATCGCCTGTTTTCTTTTCTTTCATAACAAAATTAAATGCACTTGCATCACTTTCTTTAATTCCATCAAGCACAATTGTTTTTGTAGAAACATCAAAATCTTTGCCCGTTTCCATAGGAATTAACATGGTATTAAACGTCGTTGGTTTATCCGCACGTTTTACGTATGAAACATATTTAGCAGGCACTGCTCCCGAAACATAATACCAACCATCTTCAAGGTTAGATTCGACAGGGACGTCATTACCCATAACAGGAACTACCGCAATGTTTGCATCATTATAATTAGTTCTAACCATTTTGCTGGTTGGGTCCATTGAGATGTCCGCATCATTAGCAAAATGCCACGTCTGGTTATATTTGTTTATCTCAGTGTTAGCATTAACAGGTGCTACATAATCCGTAACAATATAGAAGCCAGGCTTAATAAATAACATCGAACGATTATGTTCATTATCAAGTCCTGAATATACCTTTCCTTTAGGTCCGAAATATCCCTGGTCATCTTTATAGTTAATACCGATATTATTAGGAGTTTCACCTTTAACATAGTCAAACGTTTTCGTGAGTTCACTTTCTAAAAATCTTCCTTGTAAGTGTCCTGCTGTATTTAAAGTATCTAATCTTCTTGACACGTCATCATCAAAATCGTAAATCTTTTTAAGATTATCTTGGGTATAATCTTTAGTATCAAGCATTTGTTTAACATCTGCATTTTGAGGCTTTAATATTTCATCTCCTACATATATGCCAGAGGTAGAAATTCCGTTTGGAGATCTAAACGGCAATACTATCTTTTCTCCCACCGGTCCTTTTATCATTTCAGAGTTACTCCAAAGTCCGCTCCTTTGAGAAATATCATTAATTTCAATGGTATTATGCGCACGAGTAGAATTTAGCCATCCACGGAAGGGTTCATCCACTGTATATGGCATTTTTCCAGGGTCAGCCAACAGGTATTTTCCATATGCTGCAATAACAATATTTAAATCGTCAAAATGGCAATGAATACCGCCATTTGAAATTCCCATCGTTGCCCCAACCGCATTTTTATCCCAGCTACTACGTGTTACAACTTTTCGGGCAATTGGATATAAAATTGACTCAAAGCCAGGTTCTGTACCGCTTTTACCGTCTGAATATGCATATAAAAGTTGATCATATTTATTTTTTCTTTCTTTATACTTTTCACTGTTTTTATCAGTAGTCTTTTTTAATAAAACATCGAGACCGTCAATCATGGATTTTATTACCGGTCGATTTATAAACTGAGAACCGTATCCATATGAGTTTCCAATACTCCAGTCTCGATATCCAGGCGACATTCCGTGCATGAAATAAAGTGCCGCCGTTGACATCTTATCATAAAATTCTTCTGGTAAAATTTCCGGCATGTTTGCCTCGGTAGCATATTGAAGCACGGCAACAGTATTGGCATACGCTTCCATATTATATCCGCCCGAAACTTCTTTGCCCGCTCCGTCTGGGAAGCTAACTTCCGCCGCTTTGTATAAAACTCTGCGTTGAAGGCATGGTATCCATCCTCCTCTACCACCAAAAAATGGTCCTTTATAATTCGGATCGCTATCGATAAGTGGTTCATTAGCTTTATAAAATTCAGTAAATAATGAGGTCATC
>JAVXFE010000269.1:443-2604 GCA_036658075.1 Oscillospiraceae bacterium | reverse complement strand
TTCGGCTTAATAACCCAACAGCTATTACAAAAAAATGTGAAATCAGTTTCTTAAAAAATATAAAGAACGCAGCAAAAGTAAAGATGAATGAAGAAAAAATTTGCGATTTAGAAATTATAAATAACGGCTTAAATTTAGAGATAATTCCATATAAAATTGAAACAATATATGTTGAATTTTCATAGGAGGTGTTAATTTGGAAAATATAAAAGTGGTAACAGAAAACTGGAGTATAAAACAATATGATTATGGCTCGTTAAAAGGGAATGCGGAGGATATAAAGATAAGTGAAATTTTAAATAATAATACAGATGAAAAAGATTGGATTTCTGCAAAAGTTCCCGGTGATGTGCATGTTGATTTACTAACATCAGGAAAGATAGAAGATCCGTTTTTTAGCACAAATAGTTTGGATGCACGTTGGGTTAGCGAAAAGGATTGGTGTTATAAAACGAAATTTATAATTGATAAATCTTTTTTAAAAGATGACATTTCTTTAACGTTTGAAGGAATTGACACATTTTCTGCAATATGGTTAAATGACGTTTTTTTAGGTGAGACAAACAACATGTTTAAAGAATTTTCGTTTGATATTAGCGAGGTCATTAAATACAATCAAGAAAACACGCTTATCGTCTATGTGAAATCAATTCGAAACGAGCTTGAAAAATATCCGTATCAGGAGTATATTGGGTGCTTTGACGTTAAAAGAATTTTTGCCCGAAAGGCACAATGCCATTTTGGGTGGGATTGGGCGCCGGACTTACCCGGAACGGGAATATGGGGCGCTGTTAAGCTTGTATCAAAAAATAAAGAAAAAATTGATGCTGTTAAAATAACCACTGATTTAGACGGCAATGTCAGCTTTTTTGTCAACACGAATCTAACACGATTTATTGAAATTTGTGGTAAAGAAGAAAAGCGTGAAACGGGCGAAAAATTAGAAGTATTAATTACCTTTAATAACGAAGTTTATAAAAAGACAATTACTATTACGGGCGATAAAAGTTATGTGAACTTTAAAATTGATAATCCAAAATTGTGGTGGCCGATTGGATACGGCGAGCCAAATTTATACGAGTATTCAATTAAAATTATAAATAATAATATGGTTTTGGATGAGAAGTATGGGAAATTTGGCATACGCTCTGTAAAAATTATTGAAAAACCTTTATCTGATGAGGAGATTGGGTTTAAATTTAATATTAATAATATTGATATATATTGTAAAGGAAGCAACTGGGTGCCATGTGAATGTTTTACAGGCTGTGCAAAAAAAGAAAAGTACAAAAAACTTATTATGCTTGCAAAAGAGTGCAATATAAACATGCTTAGAGTGTGGGGTGGCGGAATATATGAAAGAGATATGTTTTATGATATGTGTGACGAAAACGGAATAATGGTATGGCAAGATTTGATGTTTGCCTGTGCGGATATTCCGGATAATCACGAGTGGTTTGTTAACGAGTCGATAAGCGAAGTTGAATTTCAAATAAAACGTCTTAGAAATCATGCGTCAATTTTATATTGGTGTGGCGGAAACGAAAAGACAGGTGCCTTTGGAAGAAAGGTTTTTTATGGCGACAAGATGGTAAATTACATTTTGCGTGGCGTATGCAATAGCCTAGATAATACACGTCCATATCTCGCATCAAGTCCGTTTAGCTATACACAAGAGGGAAACGATTTTAACTCGGGAGATACTCATGCAAGCTGTGGTGAGGCGTGTGTTTTAAATGGTGCGGAAAACTTTAGAGATGAAATAAAAAAAATCAAAACGACATTTAATTCTGAAAGCGCACTTCAAGGGTCAGCGAGGTATCAGTCGATAATTAAATTTATACCCGAAAATAAGTTGTGGGAATTAAATGAAATATGGGATCATCATTTTATGGAAAATCCATATAGTTCGCTCAAAAGCACCTTCCCCAAATGGCAACTTAAAATTGCCGAAGATTTGTTCGGGAAATGCATCAATGCGAAGGATTTTATTAAAAAATCAATGACGGCACATTATGAGCTTATGAAAGCAGAAATTGAACA
Source organism: Oscillospiraceae bacterium (assembly GCA_036658075.1). Lineage (GTDB taxonomy): Bacteria > Bacillota > Clostridia > Monoglobales > Monoglobaceae > JAVXFE01. Next base: position 561 of record JAVXFE010000269.1, on the reverse strand, counting down.
TCATCGTTCCAGAAAAGGGCAAAGCGGTGGGTTTATGTTTTGGATGTTTTCGGATATTTGGCCAACAGGGACATGGTCGGTTGTTGATTATTATACTCTGCCGAAACCTGTCTATTAT
>JAVXFE010000269.1:0-421 GCA_036658075.1 Oscillospiraceae bacterium | reverse complement strand
CAGTAAAAAAAGCGTATGCACCAATCGTTTTAGTAATAGTAGAAAACGATGACGGAACGGTTATTAATATAATAAACGATAATTTAGAAAATCAAAATTGTGTGGTAACTTATGGCGAAAAAGATCTCAGCGGAAATGTTATTTGGACAGATACAATTGAAAATATAAACGTTTTAAAGAACTCTGCTTTAAAAGTTAAAAACATAACAAAAGATATCAGCTTAGCGGATGATACATATATATATGCTGAACTTAAAATAGGCGGAAACACGATTTCAAATACTACATTTTTCCCTAAATTATGGCGTAATGTTAAATGGCAAACGCCTAAAATAACATGTGAGATTATTAGTGAAAACAAAGGACGACAAGATAATTATAAATACGAAAAGGCTGTTATTTTAACCACTGACACGTATGC
>JAVXFE010000268.1:0-2630 GCA_036658075.1 Oscillospiraceae bacterium | reverse complement strand
CGATTTGAGTTCTGATTTGGTTAACCCGTGCAGAAATATCAGATTTTTCACCAAAGCCGTCAACAATGATGGTGTTTTCTTTTAAAACTTTAACCTGTCTAGCACGACCGAGTTGTTCAATCGTAGTTTCTTTTAGGTCAAGACCAAGTTCTTCAGAAATAACTTCACCGCCGGTAAGGATTGCAATATCAGTAAGCATTTCCTTGCGTCGGTCGCCGAAACCAGGAGCTTTTACGGCGATACATGTAAACGTTCCACGAAGCTTATTAACAATAAGTGTAGATAACGCTTCACCTTCAATATCTTCTGCGATTATAACAAGCTTTTTACCTTGCTGAACGATTTGTTCAAGAAGAGGAAGAATTTCTTGAATGTTCGAGATTTTCTTATCGGTGATTAAAATGTAGGCATCGTCAATCACGGCTTCCATTTTATCCGTGTCGGTTACCATATAAGGAGTAATATATCCTCTGTCAAACTGCATACCTTCAACAACTTCAGAATATGTCTCGGCGGTTTTAGATTCCTCAACAGTAATAACACCGTCGCTTGTAACCTTTTCCATAGCATCTGCAATGAGTTCGCCAACATTGTCGTCAGAAGCTGAAATTGCAGCAACACGAGCTATGTCGGATTGACCATTAACCTTTTTACTGTTTTTAACTATAGTGTCGACAGCGACGGTAACGGCTTGAGAAATACCCTTTCTTACAATCATAGGGTTTGCACCGGCGGCAACGTTTTTGAGTCCTTCACGGACAAGAGCTTGAGCTAATAGCGTTGCAGTAGTTGTACCATCGCCCGCAATATCGTTTGTCTTTGTGGCAACTTCTTTTACGAGTTGGGCGCCCATGTTTTCAAAAGCGTCTTCAAGTTCAATTTCTTTTGCAATAGTGACACCATCGTTAGTAATAAGCGGTGAACCAAATTTTTTGTCAAGGACAACGTTTCTGCCCTTTGGACCCAATGTAACTTTTACTGTATCTGCAAGGTGGTTCACGCCACGCTCTAAAGCGCGTCGAGCCTCTTCGCCATATAAAATCTGTTTTGCCATAATTTATTGCCTCCTATAATATAATCTGTTTAAATTAGTCTATTGTTGCAAGGATTTCTTTTTGACTGATAATGATATATTCTACGCCATCAAGCTTGATTTCAGTGCCGGCGTATTTGCTCATAATAACTTTATCGCCAACTTTAAGTTCCATTTTTACTTCTTTGTCATCGACAATCCCGCCGGGACCAACCGCAATAACTTCAGCGATTTGTGGTTTTTCTTTAGCCGAACCAGCAAGTATGATTCCGCTTTTTGTGGTTTCCTCTGCTTCGACCATTTTTGTAACAACTCTGTCTGCTAATGGTTTAATTTTCATGTTTACAAAACCTCCTAAAAAATATATAACATTTTTGCTATTAGCACTCTAAGAAGTCGAGTGCTAATAGTCCTATGATACAAAATAATCACTCATAAATCAAACACCAAAATCACGCAAATATATGCGTAATTGGCGATTATATGCATTTAATGAGTGATATACTTTTGAAATCGCTTATATTTAACTATTTTCGCTGTTTTTTATTGTACAAACCGCATATGCAGAAATTCCATCACCTCTGCCTTCAAAGCCTAAATGTTCAGTAGTGGTGGCTTTTATATTGAGGCATGTAGTAGAAAGAGAGAGGCAAGATGCGATGTTTTGAACCATTTTATCCATATATGGCGAGAGTTTTGGAGCTTGTGCTACGATTGTGGCATCAATATTATTGATAATATAACCGTGTGAGTCTAAAAGGGCCTTAACGCTGGATAATAAGTTCAAGCTGTCGGCGTTTTTGTATTTTTGGTCGGTATCAGGGAAGTGTTTTCCTATATCGCCAAGGGCGGCGGCACCAAGCAAGGCATCCATAATTGCGTGGACTAAAACGTCAGCATCTGAATGACCGAGCAGTCCATGTTTAAAGGGAATTATAACCCCTCCAAGGATAAGCTTTCTGTTTTCCACTAATGCGTGAACGTCATAACCGAATCCGATTCGCATAGACATTTCTCCTTTGATTTATTTATCTTCTTAGATTGAGGCAAAAAACGAAAACTTATTTAAATCTTCAAAATTCCACGTGCTATATCCAAATCTTCTTGAGTTGTGATTTTTATATTGTTATAATCCCCCAATATCACTTTTGTAGGAATTTTCATTTCTTCAGCGACCAAAGAACAATCGTCTGTAGTAACAATTCCGGACTTTTCTGCTCTGAGGTGAGCCTCTTTGATTATTTCGGCTTTAAAGCCTTGTGGAGTTTGGATTTGCATAAGCCTGTCACGATTTAATGTTTCAATAATTATACCATTATCGTCCACGATTTTTATGGTATCTTTAACAGGGACGCCTAAAGTGACCGCATCGTTTTTGCATAACTCCGAACAAACCTCCGCTATTTTAGCGGGGGTTATGAATGGACGTGCGCCATCATGAATTAAAACATACGATGGATTTTCAACTTGTAAAAGTCCAAGAGCGACTGACTCTTGGCGTGTGTTTCCACCCGGAATAATAGCCGTAACTTTTGAAATAGAAAATTCTAAAGCCATATCTCGAACCTTTAAAATATCATGGCTACGTGTAACGATT
>JAVXFE010000267.1:0-2698 GCA_036658075.1 Oscillospiraceae bacterium | reverse complement strand
GTTTTCAAAACATTTCCAACAAATTTGTTGCAGTTTTGTTACAAAAAATAAGTACTTTGACCAAATTTGAAAATATTATTTGCAAGTTTAGAATTAGTGTGTTACTATATAGATAATTTTGTTATAAAGAGAGGAATAGTCGTTTATAAAATGGAAAATAGTTTAAAGAGGTTTTCAGGAGAATTTGCACTACTCATAGGAATGGTTTTCAACAGTTTTGGCGTTACGATTATGCTGAAAAGCGGATTTGGTATTTCGTGTATATCCTCACTTCCGTTTGTGTTTTCAGAGGTGTGGCCAATTTTTACGCTCGGTGTATGGAATTATTTGTTTCAAGGTTTTTTAATAGTTCTTTTGTGTATCTTGACACGAGGGATAAAGCTTGGATACGTATTATCGTTTGTGATCGGAGTTGCATACGGCTATTTTATGGATTTTTTCAACTTTTTAGTTAAGATGTTACCGGATAATATATTTTTAAATATCATTTATTATTCTATCGGCTTTTTTGCACTTTGTATAGGAATGGCAATGCTTTTAAAGTGTAAGCTTCCGGTTATGCCAATCGATACATTTTGTAGAGATATGCCGGGTACCATTAATATCCAATACAAATACTTTAAGACAGGATTTGATTTGGTGTGCCTTGCGGCAACGGTTATTTTGTCATTCATCTTTTTAGGGCATTTAGAGGGAATTGGAATCGGAACGGTTGTAAGTGCTTTGCTTGCAGGAAAGATAGTTTCCGTAATTGTGGAAAAACTAGACCAGCGGTATTATTTTGAACCGACTCTCATAAAAATGAAAAACTTAGTTTAATTTTGGAAAAGTTCGCCGTTACAGAATACCTGTAGCGGCTTTTCCATTATGTCAAGCGGCGACGTTTTCCATACAACAATATCCGCGTCTTTGCCAACTTCAAGAGAACCGACACGGTCAGAGATTCCGCAAACTTCAGCAGGGACAATCGTAATAGCACGCAGGGCGTCATAAAAATTCAAGCCATCCCTCACGGCGAGTGCCGCACATAGCGGAAGGAGTTTTTCGGGGGTTTCAGGGTGGTCGGTAATGATAGCCGTCTTAATTCCAAAATCATTTAAGATTTTTGGTGATTCCGAACTCTGATTTTTAAGTTCGGGCTTGCTGCGGTCAGTCATAATAGGACCTGCCAAAACGGGATAAATTTCTTTTGAGAGTTCGTTAGCGACCAAATGCCCTTCAGTGCAATGAACAAGAACTAAATCAAGCTCGAATTCTTTTGCGATACGGATTGCGGTAAAAATGTCATCCGCACGATGCACATGTGCATGTATAGGGATTTCATGTTCAAGGAGTGGAATTAAAGCCTCTGACTTGACGTCTAGGTCGGGGCGAATATTTTCATCTGTGTTTTCAAGATATGAGTTTATTTGTTCTAAGTGTTCTTTTGCTTTTTCAAGGGCTTCACGAATTATTGCGGCTGTTGCCATTCTTGTAGAGGGCGATTGGTTTTTGTCGTTGTATACAGTTTTTGGGTTTTCGCCAAACGCCATTTTTATGGCTAAAGGTTCTTTTATAAGCATGTTGTCAATGCGTGTTCCGGCGGTTTTCATAGCTAAAATTTGTCCGCCTATTGGATTTGCACTGCCGGGTCCAACAACCACGCTCGTTATTCCTGCTAAAAGAGCCTCTTTAAAAGTAGGGTCAAGAGGATTTATGGCATCAAGGGCTTTTAGATGCGGTGTGCATGGGTCGGTTTCTTCATTCCCGTCTGCACCTTCAAAGTTAAGCCCATCCTCCCAGATTCCGATATGCGAATGTGCGTCGACAAATCCCGGCGTTATTAAGGCACCATTAAGGTCGATTATCTTAGAGCATTCATCATTTGGAGCTATAAAATCTTTCATGTAACCAATATCTTTTATAGCAGTTCCTTCAATAAATACATATCCATTTTCAAGCATTGGATTTTTCGCATTATACATTTTTGTCATAGGGAAAATATTTGCGTTTATTAATATTGTCATTTTATACCTCCATCTTGTCCAAACCATAAAATTTTTGTATGATAACTTTCAGCGAGTGCGGTGCCTTTTTCCTCACCTAAAACGAAACAGGCGGTAGAAAGGCAATCCGCCAAAAGAGAAGACTCTGCAATGATTGACACGCTTGCCATTCCGTTTTGGACGGGATACCCATCTGCGGGGTTTATGATATGATGATATAAGGTGTTGCCGATTTTAAAGTTTCGCTGATAAGTTCCGCTTGTTACAACGGTTCCGCCGGATATGTCAACGGTTTGAGAATACGTCCCTGTCGGCTGGAAAGGTGCCTGAATCCCGATTCTAAAATGTCCGTCGTCTGTCGCCGGGTTTTTACCAAGGACACAAACGTTTCCGCCTAAATCAACCGTGGCATAGTCAACGTTAAAGCTTTTTAAAATTTCAATACTGCGGTCGGCGGCATAACCTTTAGAAACGCCCCCGAGGTCAATTTTTACACCTTCTGCAAGTTTGGTGATTGACTTTTTCGTGGTGTCAAGGTATAGCTTCTTATAGCCTATACGTGTTAAAGCTTGATTAATGTCAATTTGTTGTGGAAGGGCAGGGGTGTCTGTCTTAAAGTTCCATAAATCCGACACGGGTGCAATGGTAATATCGAAAGCTCCACCGGATTTTTCACAAACTTCCAAGGCGGTTTTAATAATTTCAAACGATGT
>JAVXFE010000266.1:0-2700 GCA_036658075.1 Oscillospiraceae bacterium | reverse complement strand
AATTTGGAATAATCATTGGAATTGTTATGCTGAATACCTTTTGTAATGAAGATGCACCATCTATAGAAGCCGCCTCGTATAACTGCGGAGGTATAGCATTTAACGAAACTAAAATCAAAATAACATTGTATCCAAAATTTTTCCACACATACATCACGATTACAATAACAAAAGCTTTGTCGCTTTGCAACAAATTAACTGTGTCAACTCCAAAATAATTTAACGCACCATTAAATATTCCATGCTCAGTTATGAATATTTGTATAATAATTGCTAATGATGATATAGGCAATATATATGGCATAAGCATAGTGCTTTTTATGTACTTAAATCCAGGTAGTTTAACATTAATTGATAAAGCGATAATGAAACTTACTATCATTATCAAGGGAATGCCTATGATTAAAAATTTCAAAGTATTAGCTAGTGCTAGTTGAAACGATGGTGAATTTATGACATTCACATAATTTTCTATTCCAACAAAATTTAAGCGTCCAATACCCCTTGAAAATGATAAAATTATGATAATTACAAATGGTACCAAAAAAAACACCGAAACGCCGGTCATTATCGGCAGTAAAAACATAAATTTGGTGTTAAATATTTTATTCATCAATTTACCTATTCGTCGATATAATATTCCCAGCTTTTCTTAACTTTTTCTAACGCTGTGTTCAAATCAACCTTTCCATCAATATATTGCTGCATTTCATCTTCGAAAGTTTCATAATAATAATAAGGCAATTGAAGGGAAACTTGGCTTATACTTTGTTCAATTTTTTCATATTCGGCTATAGTTTCAACTGTTGGCATTGTACCTTCGTAGTAAGATGTAATTTTTTTTAGATTCATTACATTTTCAAACTTTTTTGGAATACAACCTTTTCTCACCGGAAAACCATTTCCGGAAGTAGGCTCTACAACTTCATTCTCTCCTATTTCGACACAACCAACTTGTGCATTTTCAGATAATACGTACTCAACAAATTTAAAAGCTGCGTCCTTATTCTTACAATTATCTCCAACGGCAACATAACCGTTAATTTCACCCGTAATTTCTTCGTCTATACGAATAGGTAGAAGTATCTCATGTTGTTCTCCATCAAATGCTCTTGCAGGTGCATTCTCTATTGCACCATTTAAATTTATAACTCTGAAATTATCAAATTTACTTCCCGCTTTTCTCATGTTGGACGGAAATAAGGGTTCAGCATATTTACTGCTAGGAGGATTAACTGTATAGTCTTCCCATAATTCCAACAGCGTTATAAACGCTTGATTTTCAATATCTATTGATTTATTCTCAACATCTATCGTTTTCGGTGAGCATAAATCTAACATAAAATAAGAAATATTTCCAAAAGCAAAATCAAATAAATCCACATAATTTTCGAGTGAGTTTAAATTTGAAATATCAATTTTTTCTTCTGTAATTATATTTTTATTTGCGAGTATCCCATATACATTATAACCTGTTGGGAAAATATATTGATGACCGGATATTTTCCCCGCTTCCATTACCGAATCAATATACTGAGAATCTTTGTTCAATTTCTCATAAAATTCAGTTCCATCCGCAAAAACTCCAGCTTGTGCTATTTTATAAATATCCTGTAAAACGTTATACCCCCTATCGTTTACAAGAATTTGTGGAAAAAAATATACGTCCGGCCCTTTTCCTGCCATTATTTCAGTATGTAATTTTTTCAAAAATTCCTCACGTTCTTGAATTAATTTTGGAGATGGACCCGGTGTTTTATAGCTGTAAAAAGATGGAACTTTTATTATTTCTATTGTTACAGACGGATTATTATTTGCAAATTCTTCTATCCATTTAACACACTTAAACTCTGTTGATCCGTCTATACATATTTTCAAAGAAGTGCTTTTCTCTTCACCGGTGCAACCGGAAGCAATTAAAACAAAAAATAGAATTGCAGCTATTTGATAAAACTTTTTAAACATTTTATCCCCCTTTTAGATAAAAGCAAAGGGATTTAGTGTCATAGTTGACTCTACGGCACTAAATCTTGCAAATATGGTTACATTAATAATATAATTAGTATGGTATATATGACTCTAACCCACAATATGTACAAATATACATTGTACATCCAGTTATATCTGATAAAACCCAGTTGTGTCCATCGGGATTAGGGCATGGTATATATCTGCTCTCAATTCCATTTGAATGTGTATGTGCAGAAGATGGTGAGGTGGTATCCATTGCACTTGCTGAAACTGCCATTGATGCCATAACTGCCATTGTAAGTACTATTGATAAAAATTTTTTCATAATGCTTCTCCTGTATAAATTTTGTTTTGACTAATATGCGCATATTAGTCAAATTATTTTAAACACAATTCCGGATATTGTGTTTAGCTACAACTGTTTGTTTCATTCTTACTTTCTGACAATTTTTTAACAGACTTTTCTTCACAGCGTGATATTATTTTTTATCCTACTCTTTTTCATCCTATTTGTCAACATGTATCATTTGACTGTCACGTTCGATTCATAAATTAGTAATATTCACAAATGCTGTCTGGAAAAATTTAGGCAGCAGTCTTGACCATTGCGTGTTTTGGACAAAATTACATTGCCACTTGTATGGAATGGTCAAGACCATTCCCCACAAAGGTTTTTAGCAAAATTACTATGAAATGAACGTGGTTGACCGTGGACTGTAACTTTTCACA
>JAVXFE010000265.1:0-2725 GCA_036658075.1 Oscillospiraceae bacterium | reverse complement strand
GGATTATATAGATGAAGAAAATGGATATAGATATTATTCAAATTCACAAATTTGGGATTTGTTTTTTATAATTACTTTAAAAGAAGCTGGATTTTCTTTAGAAGAAATAAAAAATGGTAAAAATGTATTGGTTAAAGATACCGATTATACAATAGCCGGAGATGTTATCACTATTAAAAATGAGTATCTTAAAAAGTTTAAAGAAAAGCAAGTAATAGTCTTTAAAATGAATGCAGGCGAAAATCCGACTCTTAATATTGATGTGGTTAACACAGACCCGAATATTTTGATTATGAAGGATTTTGCAGAACTTGAATTGCCGGCATATAATTTAATTGATGGTTCAACAATAGTGGCGACGGGCGTAAATGGCACTGACTTTACGGTTACAAGCGAAAGTAGCCTTATTAGAATTACACGTGAGACAATAAATGGCGTGCTTGTTAATATGATTCACTATACCAGACCGCAGACTAGCCAAATTGTTACCATGACCGTTAGTGGAAACCTCGGCGGAATTTCGACTCCGTATTCGTACAAATATGCGATTAAAGGAACTGGCGGTGGTTCAAGCGGTGGCGGTGGCGGTGGTTCAACTGGCGGTGGTTCAAATAACAATAATTCACATAAGAATCCAGGGAGTGGAACAATAAGCTTTAACGATGGAATGAATACTCCTGAAAATCCAGATGTTATCCCACCAAAAGATGACATATTTAGCGATTTAGGCGATGCTGAATGGGCAAAAATTTATATTGAGGCATTGGCTAAAAATCAAATAGTAAGCGGAGACGAAGATGGAAAGTTTAATCCAAACAACCAGATAACACGAGAAGAGTTTGTAAAAATGCTTGTTGGTTCAATGGATATCGAACCTATTAACTCAGCATCTTTACCATTTGATGATGTTAAAACCGATGATTGGGCGTATGCGTATATTGCAGCGGCATATGAAAAAGGATTAATAAACGGAGTTGATGAAAACAATTTCGGAATGGGAAACTTTATCTCAAGACAGGATATAGCCGTTATTTTAAACAGAGCAATAAAAGACATAAATCCAAATAAAGTTGTAGAAGATACAACGTTTAGCGACGATAACAATGCGGAAGAATATGCAAAAGAAAGTATTAAAAACATAGTCGGCTATGGAATCATGGGCGGTTATCCTGATGGAACATTTATGCCAAAGAATACCATTACACGTGCTGAAACCGCTAAGGTTTTGTCTAAAATCATCGACTTGAAAGGGGCTAAATAAACATGAGAAAAAACAGCAGCGGCAAGAAAATATTGAGCTTTGTGATTTGTTTTCAAATGATAGCCGGTTCATTGGCTGTGTTTTCAGCTCCAATATTGCCCGTGAGTGAAGATAAAATGAGCTTGGAGTCTTTGTTAAATGACACTAAAATAGAAGAAACTGTAAAGCCGGAACCAACATTGGTTCCGGTGGCAACACAAATACCGGAAGCGACAACTGTTCCTGAAAAAGCTGAAAAGCTTGATGATGCGGGTTTGGCGACAATTAAACCTGACGAAAATGTAAAAGCAGAGTCTGACAAACCGTATATCGAACCTGTTCCAACGGGGATCACCGTCGAGACAAACGATATCGGATATGCGTATAAACCGCCATACAACGACCAAACGACCATAGATTTCACAGACCCAAATTATGTTACGGATGAGGATTTCTTTGGGAAATATGACGGCGGGGCATGGGCAGTGCCATCAAAGCTTGACTATGAAAAATATCCAGACCTAAGTCATGTTGAAGAATGTGCAAAAGCGGGCAATTATGCTGGAGCCAAGGCGGCACTTTTGGAATATTACTCAAAGCGCGAAAAAAACTTTTCCCGTCCGACGATTGGAAAAGATGACAAAAAAGCAATTTTAACATCACAACTTTTAGAGCATAATTATACTTACAATGAAAATAGTAATATGAATGTAATTGACTTTGCCACAGCGGAAAGTCATGATTATGAGCTTGTTGAAATGGACGTTACCGATGCGGTTAAGTCTGTTATGGGTTCCACAACAACAATGATGCCGTTTTATATCACCGCACGTAATAAAGATGGCGCACAAATTTTAATACCAAGTAAAGAGTTTGAAAATGGTAAAATGGCAGCAATGATTAGCGTTGAAAGCAACGGTGTAAAAACTGACTTTAAAGTAAAAGAAGATGCAATGATAGGTTGTGGCTTCCAAGGGACATCAACGAAAAATTATAAAGACGAAACAGAATTAAAGCTTGAAGAATCATTAAGCTCGGTTAACTATAAAACTCCTAAACAAGAAGGCAATAATAAACCATCAACGTTTCCAGCAGATAATAATAGTTGGAGAATGCATTTTAAATTTGACTTAGATGGTGCGGGACCGGCGGCTGCTATCAATAGAGCGACGCTTAAATTCTACGCTAAAATCGTAGATAAAGAAAATATAGTAAATCGAAAAGATATGGTTGTTTTTGTAACTAAAAATAGTGATTGGAACGAAAACGACGTAACCTATAATAAGACTTCAAACTATATATTTTCGTATGAACACGAACCGTCAGTTCGTTGGCATCGCCCATGGTTCGGGGCGCCGGGTCATCGTTATACCGATGAATTATATAGACTCCCGTGGCTTACGCACCCAATGGGAATGTACAAGAGTACAACCTCTGGCGAGCGTGAAGAATATGCGTACACAGCGATTAAACAGCTTTCAAGTT
>JAVXFE010000264.1:0-2730 GCA_036658075.1 Oscillospiraceae bacterium | reverse complement strand
CCTCAACAATCGCACGGCTGACGTCATTATCATTGCACACACGTGTAATAAGCATGCCAAAGCCATCCTCGCCGTTTGGCACGTGTTCAACAAACAACTTAGCCCCATTTACAGAAAAATCAACTTCTTCTTGTGCTATACGTAATGCCTCCCAAAAAACATCTTGTGCCTTTGGAGTATTTTCGATAATATTTTTAAAATTAATGTTAAGTTCTTTTGCTTCATCGTTTCCAATAAGAACCTTAATCTTATTAGCGTTAATTTTTTCAATCTTCATATACACGCCCCCTTTGTATCCATATCTTTACATTCTATATAATAAATATTCTCTCGTATTGTCATTATACCTATAAATCATAATATTGCAATGATAAAATGGCGAAAAATGCGAATTGTAAATCTTCTGTAACAAAAATGCAAAAAAACTTTTGTTTCGTAACTAAAACGAAACAAATTAACTCTTGTATTTTTCTGAAAGTGTGGTATAATAAGTTTAACAATTGAATATATTAATAATCCCTGCTTTGTTCGTAGCTGTGGCTATAATGTAAAACCAACATTTTTTTTATGGGATCGTATCTCCGAATTCTGCGCACATGCCTCATGCTTTTGCATCTAGTGGACTTGTAATGCTTTCGGGTGCTTTCCCACCTGGATTCCAGGTTTTTACCTTATCCCTTTTACGGCAATAGCGGGGCTTTTATATTTAAAATTCCTGCATTTTTCGACTTCGTGTTATTTGATTCAAGAAAGTTTTTCTAAATTCTCCAAAATTGAAATTTTATTTCGTAATATGGTTTCATTTTTGTGCAAAAAACTCTTGACAAATTACGCAAAGTACGATATAAATATAGAGTGAATATATTTCTGTCAATAATATTTAAGGGGTCGTGGTTCGGTGAGAATAATTTCAGGAAACCGTAAAGGTCATAAATTAAAATCTCCCGACGGAATTAATACTCGTCCCACTTCTGACAGAGTTAAAGAATCTATATTTAATATTATTCAAACTCATCTCCCTGCCGAAAACGTTTTAGATTTGTTTGCCGGAAGCGGAGCTATGGGAATTGAAGCACTTAGCCGTGGTTCGACGCACGCAACTTTTATCGAAAATGAAAAAAATTCTTTTAATATTGTTCGTGCAAATTTAGAATCTTCAAGATTCGAAAATAACGCAAAACTTATTTTAGGTGATGCAATAGAATATCTCGAAAATTGTGCTTCGGGCATTGATATTATTTTTCTTGACCCACCATATAATAAGGGCTTTATCGCACCCGTTATACGTAAAATAAGCGAGCGTAACCTTCTTAAAATTGGTGGTCTAATCGTTATCGAAAGTGATTTCGATGGCGAAGATATTCCGACATTTGATTTTAACATAATAAAAAAAGTAAAATATGGAAGAGCTTGTATCACGGTTCTACAGAGGTGATAACATATGAAAACAGCGGTATATCCCGGTAGCTTTGACCCATGTACAAATGGGCATTTAGACGTAATTTCCAGAGCTTCCGCAATATTTGACAAGGTTATCGTTGCCGTACTTATAAACAGTTCAAAAACGTCGCTATTCACCATTGAAGAACGCATGAATATGCTAAAAACCGCAACTGCTAAATTTGACAATATTGAAATTTGTTATTTTTCGGGGTTGTTGGTCGACTTCATGAAGCAAGTGGATTCTAAAATAATAATTAAAGGAATTCGTGCGGTTTCTGATTTTGAATATGAATTTCAGATGGCCCTCACAAATAGGACCCTTTATAGTGAGCTTGAAACTTTATTTTTGCATACCAGCAAAGACTATATGTTTTTAAGTTCAAGCATCGTAAAAGAAATCGCAAAATATGGCGGTAATCTTTCGGGGCTTGTCCCCGATTGTTTAATAAATGATATTAATGAGCGGTTTGGAAATCTTAACTCTTCACAAACTGTCAATCACAATAAACAGGAGGTATTATAATGGATGCATTGGAACTATTAGATGAACTCGAAGACATAATTGATAAGGGTGCGGCTGTTCCGTTTTCTGGACGTTGCCTACTCGAAAAGGACGAGCTTTTAGATGTTCTTCAAGAGATAAAATTAAAGCTCCCCGATGACCTAAAGCAAGCAAAATGGATTAAAGAAGAAAGACAGCGAATTCTTCAAGAAGCACAAACCGAAGCAGATGCCATAATTAAAAACGCTGAAGACAAGATTATTTCTATGGTAAACGAAAACGAAATAACTAAAAAGGCAATTCTTCAAGGTAACCAAATCATCGAAAAGGCCCGTGAAAATGCGGACGCTGTTCAAGATTCTGCATATGCATACGCAGATAATCTCTTGGAAACCGTTGAAAAAGTTGTTGTAAACTCAATGAAGGATATGGATCAATGTATCGCTATTGTTAGAAATAATCGTAGCGAGCTTAAAGGCAATGACCTTACCGCTCCTACTGTTGTTGAATAATTAACTTCTGATTTTAATTCTATCCCAAAACGAGGTCTTGGATATGTAAATTCCAAGACCTCGTTTTTTATATTTTTAGAAATATTCTATTTTAATATACACACAACCCCGGAATAGGGCGTGCAATGCACGCCCTATTTCGGGGGTTTAAGAAGTTATTCCCAAACTTTAATGCCGTTATTTATTGGTGCTAAATTAGCGTTCCATAATAACGATTTTATAACAACCTTTGTAGCAACTTTTCCACTCGCATGTGTCGTTTTTAGTTCTGCC
>JAVXFE010000263.1:456-2746 GCA_036658075.1 Oscillospiraceae bacterium | reverse complement strand
ATCTAAACAATCTTAATCGTGAGTTATACTTTAACCTAAAAGAAATGCTAACACACCAACTAAAGGCGGTATCGTCAAAAATAGAAAAAAATGAACTTGATGCAATTGAAGGCGTATTTAATACAGCTTTAGAGCCTATAAAAGAACTTGAAAACAACGATGAGCTTTTAGATGAGGATTCGGCGTTAAAATTAATGCATGATTATTATACGACTATTAAAGATGGTGTTAATGAAATTAAATTAAATGATGCCATGTTGTCTTCTGTGTATTATATGGCGTATCTAGGCGGAAAAACTATTGGAAATTATTATATGATGTGTGTAGATGGCGAAAATTATGAACCTAAATCAGAAAGTGCTATAAAAGCACTTGAAAATAAATTAGGTGAGGGTCATCATTATCCATACACAGAGGCTATGATTAAGTTTGCAAAAAACAGTTCAAATCAAGCTAAAACTGTAAGTCAATTAGATGAAAAAAATTTCATGAAGGCCGGAATCGTTAAAAGCTGGGATGAACTTTCGCTACAGACCGTAGGATTAGCTGTTGCAATGAATGAGAAAGAAACACTCAAAAATGACGATGTGTTATTACAGTTGCCTTCCGCTGAAGCTGGGGTTCAGACTAACGTTCCGACAACCGTGAATCTTTCGATGTATAACTATACGAAAGATGATTTAAATGGAACACTTGAATTTGTATCGCCTGAAGATAAAGTTTTAACAAGTGTAGAAAACGTTACTATAAAGTCGGGGAAGAATATAAAACAACCGATAAAAATTACGGTTTCTGAGCTTTTATCTAAAGCGGGTTCAAGCTATAAATTTAGATTTGTTCAAAATAATAGTGTGATCAAAGAGGTTGTTGCACCCATTGTTATAAAGGTAGGGGTTGCGGCAAAATTTGAAACGATTGAAAATACTTTTGATAACATGAACGAACTCACACTTGACTTAAAAAATCTTTCTGAAAGCGATTTAAATGGGACAATAGAGGTTACGGCTCCTGACGGATGGTCACTTTCTAATGGAACACAAAATATTGCAGTAAACAAGCTTGGAGATAAAAAAATTAAGTTTTCTATAAACGAAAAAACGAAAATGCCATATAACAACTATGTTTTCAATGTAGCAATTAAAAATCAAGCAGGAAATGTTGTGTTTGAGAAAAAGTTACCTCTTAATTTTTCGGTAATCGTTAAATCTAAAACAGCGTATGATACTTCTACATTTAATGGAGATATAACAGACTTTAGTGATGCATATCCAATATATTTCGGAAACATTAAAGATGTGAATTCGTATACCGACTGGAAAGAAATAGATGTTTCAGCACGAACTATGGCTAAATGGGATGAAAATTATCTTTATGTTTTAGCTGATGTATATGACAATGTGCATATACAACAGCGTAAAAGTTCTCAAATGTGGGATGGTGATTCAGTTCAGATTTCCCTCGATACGATGAATGATAAAACGAATGGATATGATGGAAACGATTATGAATACGGATTTTCGTATTCAGATGAAAATGGGAATACATCATATAGCTGGCAGTCTGCAGCAGGTCATGCGGCGGGAGATAAACCGTCGGATTGGGTGAAGATTTTAAGGGACGAAAAGACAAAACTTACTAGATACTTAATACGAATTCCTGCAAAAGAAGTAGCTCCGCTTTCGCTTACACTTGGAAGTTCGTTTGGTATGAACGTGGCGGTAAATGATGCTGATTGGGGTTCTAGAGAGCGTCTTATCGAAAACGTCCCGGGAACGGCGGCGGCTAAAAATCCAAGCGTATATCCAAACTTTATTCTATATGATTCAGAAGAAAAATCGGATAAGGAGCAAGTTGTACCTATACCCAGCACTATGATAATAGATGAAACGCAAAAACCAGATTCAGGCAAACTTGAATTTGGCGATATAAAAGGTCATTATGCTGAAGAAAGCATTAAAAAGTTTGGAGATTTAGGATTTGTAAAGGGTGACGAAAACAAAAACTTTAATCCTGAATCGTCTATAACACGTGCTGAATTTACAAGCATATTAGATAATATAATTGGTGGAAAGCATGATGAATACAAAAAACCATATGTGGATATAAACGATAATGATTGGTTTGCAAAGGGTGTTTATAATGCCAAAAAAGCTAATTTGATTGATGGGGCTATGGCGGATGTTTATTTCTATCCAAACAGCGAAATTTTACGTGAAGAATGTGCGTCGATGATTTCAAGACATTTAAATCTTGCACCTAGTCCTGAAGCAAATGAACTTATAGCCCTATT
>JAVXFE010000263.1:0-446 GCA_036658075.1 Oscillospiraceae bacterium | reverse complement strand
GATGTAATAAAATTATGTTATACTGGAATCTTAAAGGGCGATAATAAGCGACTTAATCCAAAATCTATGATTACACGTGCTGAAGCGGTTGTTCTTTTAGATAGGATGATAGAGATAAAAGGGAACTAACTAAAACTAATCATAAGAATTGGAGTGAGTTTAATGACTGGAAAAAAACATTTAAGAATATTAAGTATATACATCGTGATATGTGCTTTAATGGTCAACATAATTCCCGTTTTTGCGGTGGAAAATGTAGATAAAGGCGAAATAATATTTTTAATCAAAGATGCCGGAACAGATAGCGTTAGCGTTAGTGTAAAAATGCCAGCAAGCTGTAACAATAAAGAAGTTGGAGTATATGTATTTAACCCAGGCAAGACAGAGGCGGACTTAACCGATAACAATAGCGGTAACCAAATTTCGTGTCTCCAATATTGGGAACA
>JAVXFE010000262.1:0-2753 GCA_036658075.1 Oscillospiraceae bacterium | reverse complement strand
CTAAAAGTCACTTTATAATTCACCTTTTATCTTGTTAATCTCTACAAAATTCGAAACGGTGGTTAAATATGAAAACAAATTTTAAGTTTCCAAAAATCGGAATGCGAATGATAAAAACGGCCATTGCCGCCTTTATCTGTGCAATGCTTGGCTATTTCAGAGGGCAATTGCCTTTTTATAGCATGATTGCCGCAATATTATGCCTGCAACCAAGCCTAGAAAAAAGCACAACAATAGCCCTAAACCGCACCATTGGTACATTTATCGGTGGTGCAGTTGGGTTTGTTGTGCTACTTTTGGTTAATCACGCTCATATTATTGTAAATGTGCCGTCATATTATTTATTAATTTCAATATGTTTAATTCCACTAATATATCTAACGGTTTTACTAGAAAAAACGCCGTCTTCTTACATAACTTGCGTGGTTTTTCTTAGCATAACAATTTCACATATCTCTGACGAACTTCCTATACTTTTCGTAATGCATCGTATTATGGACACATTAATAGGAATCGGCGTTTCTCTTCTGATAAATCGAATTCTGCCAAATCACTCAAATTCAGAAATTAAATAATTCTTAATCTATAAGTTCACAAGTATCGCTTGCGAAAGTTGTGGCATCCTCAACAGGAAGTCCATCCATCATTAAAGCGCAATTATACAGAACGTTTGCGTATTTTTTAAGCTTTTCTTTATCGCTATCCATCAACTTTTTAAGTGTTCCAAAGAAATTATGATTCATGTTTATTTCCAAAACTCTTTGTGCTTTAACTTGTTCGTTCCCCGGCATCGCGCCCAGGACTTTTTCCATTTCAAGTGATACTTCACCTTCACTTGTAATGCAGACAGGGTGCGTTTTTAGCCTTGACGACGGTCTTACACTTACAACTCTGTCCCCCAAGCATTCCTTCATAAAATCAAAAAGTTCCTTGTTTTCATCTTTTGCATCATTTTCGGCTTTTTTGGTTTCTTCATCTTGAAGATTTAAATCCGCACTTGAAACTGATTTAAATGTTTTTTCATCATAATTCATCAAAACTTTTATTGCAAATTCATCAACATCTTCTGTGAAATATAAAATTTCATAATCTTTATCTTTTACGAGTTCCGTTTGAGGCAATCTATCGATTTGTTCAACGGTTTCTCCGCATGCATAATAAATATCCTTCTGGTCGGATTTCATGCGACTAACATAATCCTTTAAGGTAACCATTTTTTTCTCGGTTGAAGAATAGAACATTATCAAATCAACCAAAAATTCTTTTTCTGAACCATAATTATCATACATACCGAATTTTAAAGGTCTTTTAAAGCTTTCGTAAAATTTTTCATATGTTTCTCTATCTGTACTTTGCATTTTTAAAAGTTCGCTTTTAATCTTCTTTTTAAGATGCATCGCAATAGTTTTTAGTTGACGGTCATGCTGTAAAATCTCTCTTGAAATATTAAGCGATAAGTCCGCAGAATCAACTAATCCACGCACAAACCCAAAATAATCAGGCAACAAATCTTCGCACTTATCCATAATAAGCACGCCGTTTGTATAAAGCTGCAGTCCTTTTTTGAAATCCTTTGTATAATAATCATATGGCGGACGTGCCGGAATATACATTAGGGCAGTATAACTAATGGCACCATCGGCACTGTTATGAATTGTTTTTAAAGGATTTTCAAAGTCGAAAAACTTCTCCTTGTAAAAGTTGTCATAATCTTCTTGTTTAAGTTCTGCTTTATTTTTACGCCAAATCGGAACCATACTATTTAAGATTTCATCCTCCTGATAACTCTCATATTCAGGCGTTGTCTCTTCATCTTTATTTTCGGTTTCCTTTATTTTTTGCTTTGTAACCATCATTTTTATTGGATACTTGATATAATCCGAATACTTTTTAACCAATCCTCTAATTTTATGTTCTTCCATGAATTGGTCATAATCTTCATCGTCAGTATTAGCTTTTAGATGCAAAATAATCTCAGTTCCTATATGTTTGGTGTCAGATTTTCTAATTTCATAACCATCTGCACCTTCTGATTCCCAAATAAATGCATCATCAGAACCCAGTTTTTTACTTGTAACCGTAACCTTATCCGAAATCATGAAAGCCGAATAAAATCCCACACCAAATTGTCCTATTATATCAACACCTTCGGCAGCTTCGTTCTCATTTTTGAAAGCAAAAGAGCCACTCTTTGCAATTGTTCCCAAATTTTCTTCTAAATCTTCTCGTGTCATGCCAATACCGCCATCGGTAATTGTGATGGTTCGATTATCCTTATCTGTTGCAATTCTTATATAAAAATCATCTTTGTTAAAACTAATATTTTCATCTGTAAGCGAAATGTAATAGAGCTTATCTAATGCATCGTTTGCATTTGATATTAATTCTCTTAAAAAAATTTCCTTGTGTGTATAGATTGAATTAATCATTAAATCCATAAGTCGCTTAGATTCCGACTTAAATTCCTGTTTTGCCATATTTAATCTCTCCATTCGTCCTTTGTTAGCACTCCCGTTGATAGAGTGCTAATTATATTTTAGCACGATTTTAAAATTTGTCAAGAGATAATACGAAAAAATATTTTATTTATATAAAATATCAGACTATCCGCTCAAAAACCACTATTTTTTTAGATATAAGAGACATAAAGTAAACATAGTTAAAAACAAAACCCACTACCAAAGGGCAGTGGGTTTTGTAAGTAAAAACTTAAATTATTTAAGTTCGATTGTAGCTCCAACTTCTTCAAGCTT
>JAVXFE010000261.1:0-2768 GCA_036658075.1 Oscillospiraceae bacterium | reverse complement strand
TCAAGCCCTAAAATATTTGTGTATTCATCAACCAATCCTAATCGGTCATACTGCTTTCCACTTTCCCAGTTTTCAAGATGGATAATCAAATCGATTTTCTCTGAATCCTTTACGGCACCCATACCAAAAATGTTTTTTACATCCACAATGCCAATACCTCTAAGTTCAATAAAATGACGGATTATAGCAGGTGACGAACCAATAAGCGCACGTGCCGAAACCTTTTTTATCTCAACAGCATCATCTGCAACCAGACGATGTCCACGCTTGATAAGCTCAACCGCCGTTTCACTTTTACCAACACCGCTTTCGCCTAAAATAAGCATTCCTTGTCCATAAACTTCAACTAAAACGCCATGGCGTGTGATTCTATGTGCAAGTTCAATGTTTAAATATGCATTTAAAGCACTGCTAAAATAGGATGTCTGATGTTGGGTTCTGAGAACCGGAACGTCATATTCTTCTGCTAATTTAAGCATTTCCGGGGTTGCGTTTCCGTTTCTGGTAAGAATAACAGCGGTGGGATGGGTCTTAAACAATAATTCTAAGCTATTATATCTCTCATCTGATGTCATCGCTGCCAAATAAGTATTTTCGACCATTCCAAAGATTTGTATACGAGTAGGGTCAAAATAGTCAAAAAACCCTGTAATCTGTAACCCCGGTCGATTAAGATCGGCAGTATCGACAGGAATTTCTCTATCAGGATAATAAAGTTTATCAAGCTTCATTTCATTTACAACTTTTTGCAAATCAACAGTAAATTTTTCCATTTATTCGCTCTCCATTTCACAATTATATAGTTAGCAACCAAACCTCGTTTAAAGGACTATTAGTTTTATATTTAATCAAATCTATTTTTATACAGATATACACGTACATTATACTATTGTTTTGGCATTTTTGCAAACATAAAATTCACAAAAAGCATTAAATTTTGTGCTTAAAATGTAAATTTTAAAAAAATTCGCAAAAACACTTGCATTCTTGTTATACTTCTGTTATAATATTTCAAGTTGAATTAATTTCTTTTAGAGTATTAAGGAGGTGTGTATATATATGGCAAAGTGTGAAGTATGTGGAAAAGGTGTAACCTTCGGAATAAAGGTATCTCACTCACATCGTAGATCGAACAAAGCTTGGAAGCCGAATATCAGACGCGTTAAGGCGATTGTGAACGGTACTCCTACCAGAGTTTATGCGTGTACTAGATGTCTTAGATCGGGTAAGGTTAATAGAGCTGTCTAATGCTTTAAAAACCTTCTAAGCTAAAGACTTTGTATTTAAGCGAAATTTTTAGTTTAAACAAATTTAATATTAACTTGGCTTATGAATAATATTTATTTAAAACCCAGGTGAAAATATGGGCGATGTCATTTTAAAATGACATCGCCCATTATTTATTTTCAAACTTAGTATCATTTAATAATTTTTATAAATTAAAACAAAAATGGTAAAATGCATTGACAATACTGTAAAAAAGTTCTATACTAATATGACTATGCTATATCACTTTTACTCTGTATAGCAAAAAGGAGATTTATAGATGTTAAACATTTTATTTTTAGTTATTGGTTTTATATTGTTAATAAAAGGTGCGGATTTGTTTGTCGACAGTTCTTCTGCTCTTGCGACAAGGCTTAGAATCCCTCCTATAATAATAGGGCTTACCGTTGTTGCGTTTGGTACCAGCGCTCCTGAGGCTGCCGTAAGCATTAGCGCCTCTATTTCAGGAAGCAACGATATCGCAATTGGAAATATTATCGGTTCAAATTTATTTAATCTTTTAATGGTTTCCGGTATCAGTGCTTTGCTCCTTCCAATTGCTATCTCTCGTGATACAATCCGTCGTGATTTTCCGATGTCTTTGGTTTCCGCCGTTTTGTTACTTGTTTTATCTTTGGTTGGAATAGCAGATATGCAGCTTACACGCATTGACGGTATTATTCTTTTGCTTTTCTTCTGCTGGTTTATGTACACAAGCATTCATAGCGCACGTGCTTTTCAAAAATCAGAGGCTCCTGTGGATTTAACAACTATTGATATTATGCCACTTCCGAAAAGTATAATTATTGGTATAATAGGGATTGTCGGAATCGTTTTGGGCGGACACACTGTTGTTACCGCAAGCACGTCAATTGCTAGAATTTTTGGAATAAGTGAACGCCTTATCGGCTTAACAATTGTGGCAATCGGCACCTCTCTCCCGGAACTTGTGACTTCTGTTGTCGCTGCAAAAAAGGGTCAAGCAGATATTGCCATGGGTAACGTTTTAGGTTCAAACATGTTTAACATCTTCTTTATTCTTGGTATTTCGGCATTTATTAGTCCACTTACAATTGCCTTAGAATCAATAATTGACACCTCGATTTTAATTGCCGTAAGTGCTATTGCATATTTTATCGCTTGGAAGAATAAGAAAATAAGCCGCCTTTCGGGTGGGTTTTTGGTCGCAATATACATTATATATGCGATATATATAATTATGAGATAATTTTAATTTTATAAAATTTGTCTTCAGTCTGAGGGACTTACCATGTGTGATAAGTCCCTCATTAATTATTTACTTATGGATATAAAAATACCACTATCCATTAAGAATAGTGGCTTATAGCTTAATATTATTTCTTTTCGCATTAGCTTGCGTGGCTTTCCATTTTTCATATTCGTCCTTCGCCCATTGTGGTGCATCAGGTTTTAATTTAGCTCCATCTGTTCCCCAACAATCATCTTCATCGGTAACAATCCACCCTTCAACAACAAATTTA
>JAVXFE010000260.1:0-2798 GCA_036658075.1 Oscillospiraceae bacterium | reverse complement strand
AAATGCTCACCCAAGCCGGAGCCACCGGAGATGTGGTTTTAACAAACACCCACTCGTATTTTTATCAAATTTACAGAAATAATGAGACGGCAATGGATTTAATGTACAAAAACCCAAATGAAATTGACAAATATAAGATTTCTCAATTCATGAAGGAGATGATTGCGACTAATATTTTGGCGGAGTCCGTTTATGTTTTTAATTTTGAGGATAATATGGCGTACTCATCTTTGTCAAGTCAAATGAAAATCGATGATTTTTTTGATAAATCTGTTCTTGATATTATTAAAACTTCAAAGGCGGGCGTGGTGCTTAACTATCCTCGAACGATAGATTTTAAACTAAACGATGGAAAGCCAATAAAGACAAAATGGATTACTCTTATTTATAAAG
The DNA here is from genome assembly GCA_036658075.1 of Oscillospiraceae bacterium. Lineage (GTDB taxonomy): Bacteria > Bacillota > Clostridia > Monoglobales > Monoglobaceae > JAVXFE01. The sequence continues at coordinate 2,405 of JAVXFE010000260.1, read as the reverse complement.
AATCACCGAATGCGGCGTTTGTTGTAAATTTAAGTGCAGAAAAATTTGAAAGTATGGTTAGTCAGAATATTCCATATAGCGGACAGCAAACTATAGTTTTGAATAACAAGAAATTAGCGGTTATTTCTCCTGATGAAAGTTTTCCGCTTGACATGAAAGATGTGGACTATGTAAATAAAATTGCAGATTTGCCAGAGTCTAAAGGAACTATTACAGCAAATTTAAATGGAAAAAAACATATAAATTTTGTAAAATCACAAACTATGGATTTTACATATTTAATGATTTCTGATTATGGAAAAGCAGCACCGCTTAGCTCAAATTTATTTATGTTAATATTGTTAAGTGGGCTATTTTCTCTTATTATGTGTCTTTTGTCAGCAGGATTCTTTAGTTGGAAATCCTATTTACCTGTGAGCGAGCTTAAAGATGTTGCTGTGGGATATTTGCATAAGGATTCTGCCTGCTCCAATGATATGAACGATTTGTCGCTTATCTCTGACGCTTTTAAGGCTATAAATAGTGACATAAAAGCCCTTGAAAGCAGTCAGTTTACTAACGCAAAAAAGAACGAGTATCTGCGTGAAATATTAAACGGCAACTTTGTGTTTTTTGAATCCTATGTAGATGAACTTTTAGAAAAATTTGATATTAAATTGCGTGAAAAAGAATCACTTGTAATTGTTTTTGAACTTAATAAATATAACAATATTTTGGAAAATAATGCGTCAGATATACCTGTACTTAAATATGCAATTTTAAATATAGGAACAGAAATTTTTGGACGCAATATGAACGCAGGAGCCTTAGCGGAGGGTGATGATAGCGTTGTATTTATACTTAATTCAAAAGAATTAAAGCTAGATTTAATTGACAAAAGCATAAAAGAAATCCAGTTTTATATGAACGAATATTTTAAAGTGACGGTTACGGCAGGTGTTGGAACTTTAGTGAATACACTTGAAGACATAACGATATCGCTACGTTATGCAAAACATGCTTTACTTTATAGGATTTCAAGCGGTGATAATTCTATAATTTATTATGATGAAATTATTAATGTTGAAAAAGCAGATATTCCATATCCAAAAGAATTAGAATCATCGATTTTGTGTGCGGTTAATGTCGGAAATTCTGGCGATGTTGAAGAAATGTTAACTCAATTTATGGACATAATCAAACAGTTAAGTTATGATAAAATTGTTTTGTATATCACCACATTATGGATTGAAATAGAAAAGTTAATTAAGAAAAATGAAATGGATGAAAATAAGATTAATATCAATTTAGAAATTCAACATTGTGAGAGTTTGGACTCACTCAATAAATTTATCTTAAAACGTTGTGAAAACATTATAAATACAAAAAATCAATCAAAGAATAACAAACAAGACGAAACGATTTCGTTTGTCAAAAAATTTATAATAGAAAACCTAAACGAGCCTAATTTTTCGGTTAATTTGATTGCGGAAGAAGTCGATTTTTCCGCTAATCACTTGCGAAATATATTTAAGTCTACAACGGGTCAGTCATTATCTGATTATATAATGGAAAAAAGATTTGAAAATATTTACAACTTGCTAATAACAACCGATATTTCGGCAAGAGAAATAGGAAAAATGAGCGGTTATAATTCTGAAACATATTTTTATACAGCGTTTAAAAAACAGTGCGGTTATACGCCAATGGAATACAGAAGTATTTACCAAAAGAAGGACAAAAGTTGAAAATAGCATTGGCAAGTTGAAGTAATGACGACCAATAAAAGTCAAATTGCTATAGTGTAAAAATAAATTTGAGGTGTTCTATGGATTTTTATGAAAATTTAAAATTATATCCTGAATTAAAATTGCGAAATGATGATCATAATAATCATTTTTCAAACGGCCTTAGTATGTGCGGAAGCATGTCGACAAGGGATTTAACAGAGGTTTTTTCAAATGATTTGGAAGTTAAATATAAAAATTCTTATGGGCATACTTTAATTATTCACAAAAAGAAATTTAAGGACATTTTGGAAGTTTACACTACTTTTGAAAACACAGGCGAGGCAGAAACTATTATTGAAATGATTTCTTCCTGTGCGATTTCGGGAATAAAGGCTGATAATATACATAGAATTCAAAGCTTTTGGAGCATGGAAGGCAGAGTCAAAACCGAATCTACGAACTCATTGCAACTCGAACCGTCATGGAGCGAATATGCAGTAAGATGTGAAAAATTTGGAAATTTAGGTTCTATGCCGATTCGAAAATATTTTCCATTTGTGGCGTTTTCTGATGCGAGAAGTGAAAATTTTATAGGGGTTTCACTCTATTCGCCATCATCGTGGCAGTTTGAAATTTTATGTCAAATCGAAGAATTGTCTATGTCTTGCGGAATTGCCGATCGTGATTTTGGACATT
>JAVXFE010000259.1:0-2807 GCA_036658075.1 Oscillospiraceae bacterium | reverse complement strand
TTTATCAAAAAGTGCTAAACATTCATTGCAGTTTTTGGCGTTAAGAGAATTATATTCCCAATTATACGTGGTTTTAAACTTGTTTACGTGGTTTCGCTTTCCATGAAATCTTTTGCCTGGCAGCTTTATAAGTTCGTCGATATTATAAACATAATCAAAATAGTTAACATCTTCAGTAATCAAGAATCTACCAGGAAAGGACTCAATTAACATTTGGACCGCCGTGTCATCATAAAGACGTATTAACGGTTCTTCGTTTCGTTCTTCAAAATAGTTCAAAAGCTCATTTATTACCGGTACAATATCGGGGTTTGTGCCATCTTCATTTTTAAAGCCTATTGGGAATGTGGCACTTCTGGGTCCACCGTTATGGCGTGGCATAATGCAAAGCATATCATTTATGATAACATATTTCATGTCATAACTTTTTCGCCACATAAAGAAGTTTGTAAAGGTGAATTCTGAATTTTGGCTACACTTTCGACTTAGATATTTATTGAACAATTCTTTTTTGTCAACAGTTATTTCCTGTAACTCTAGCATAAATTTATGCGCTCCTCGCTATTTTATATATTTTCTAACCCTAAATTTAACGCCACAATTTTCTGCAATTTTTCGACATTCTTCAATTTCGTCTTTTGGCATGATATCAACAACAGTAAAAATTACTTCAGGCACAGTTTTTTTTGCTAATCGTGCAAAATCTTGAAGTCCTTCAAACGCAGCATCTCCACCAAAACGGCTTCGGCAAAGGATTTGATACTTATCTGCATTTTCGGCATTTAAGCTTATAGAAACGCAATCTATTACGTCTTTAAATTCAGACGTAACGTCACGATTTGCAATTAAATTTGTTTGACCGTTCGTATTTATTCTTATTTTTATATTTTTGTTTTTATGTTTTAGCCATTTTGAAATTTCAAGAACATCGTCAATTCTTTCTGTTGGTTCACCATAGCCACAAAACACAATTGCATCATATTTACTTAAATCTCGTGTTTCAAAATCAGCTTTTATTTCATCAATCGTAGGTTCGTGTTCAAGCCAAAGGTTATCTTTTCCATTTACATCATCATGATTGTTTCTAACGCAAAAAGTACATGCGTTACTGCATCTGTTTGTAATATTTACATATAATGATTTAAAATATTCATAAGTAATTGTCATATAATGCACCTCTTTAATTAATTTCATTGTTGCTGTCACATTCTTTTAGTGATAGGTATAAAGAATCTGCCATTGACATAAGAAGATCAACGATATCAACATTAAAGTCTTTAACCTCACGCATACCGGTCGATGATTTTCCGGTTGATTTCGGTAATGATATAGTGAACTTTACGCCTATTTTTTGATTTTTAAATGAGAGCTTTCCGCCCATTTCGGTCACGTATTTTTTACATAGAGCCAGACCTATTCCGGATATGTTTGATGGAACTCCGTCTATTGAATAAAGTGTCGGCTCAGTAGCGTTAAGAAGATTTTCGACTTCTGATTCTTTAATGCCTTCTCCTTTATCTTTAACAGAAATATGAATATTATCCCCTTTTTCTCTAAGGCTAATGTAAACATTTTTGTTGTCCGTTTTGCCATGGACAATGGCATTATCTACAAGATTTAATAATGCTGAACTTAGACGATTTGGGTCAAATTCCGCATACACGATTTTATCAGTATAATTTTTAAAGTGTACTTCACCGTTTATATAATTGGATATAAGGCGATTTAAGGAGTCGGTAAGTTTGGTTAAAAATTCAGAAACGTCAAAAGTTGCGAATCGCAACTTAGAAATATTGGCATCGTCTACATAAAGTTCTGAAAGTTTTTTACATTTGCCACCTAATTGCAAGGTTGAAATTTTAACATTTACAAGTGCGGAAAAATGTTCAGGTTTAAGGCTTGCATCCTTTAAGATGAGTTGAATCAATGGATTACAACGTCTAATAGTATTGTCAACCATATGATAAAGAAGTTTAATAGGTTCAATATCAATAGAATTTTTTTGCTCTTTTTTTAGCACTAGCGCAGGTTGTGGCTGCGGGTCGGTTTCAGCAAAAATATTATCTATATTACTAGTACTTAGTTTGTCTGAATCATTTGGAAATTTCAAATTCACCAGCCTCCAAATAGTATTTTTGTATTTGATTTTAATATTATATACCAAAAACACACAAAAAGTCAAGTTCGATGCTTTTATGCGATTTTTAAAAGTTTTACAAAAATAAGACAAAATATTTTAAAATGGCTTGAAAGTTTTTACAAAACACGTTATAATGATTATAAGATGTAAAAACAGCAACTTTTGGAGGTGAGATTTTGCTTTTACCAATTGTTTTAGAAAAAACTAAGCTTTTACCTATATATGTTATCGGAATGGGTATAAAAGAACATCAAACTCGAAAATATAGAGAGCAGGGTTTTGCGGGATTTCAACTTCTTTATTGTACTTCCGGAAGCGGTGTTTTTGTTATAGAGGGTAAAGAATTTATCATTGAATGCGGTGATGCCTTTTTCTTTCGCCCAGAGGTGCCTCATGAATATTATCCGACAAGTGATATTTGGAAAACTCGTTGGGTTGCGTTTTTAGGGTCTTCTGCTGCAAACATTATGGACTATTTAGATTTTGGAAATTATGAAGTGTTTAAACTTTCACACTTTGAAGAATTTGACATACAAATGAACGCTCTTTGGGACATGTTTTGGTGTGACGAACCGGATAAGGAAATTAAAACGTCGATGTTAATGTACAAAATGATTATAAAAATGGGCGATTGTAAAAACAGCCAAACCCTTGAAGGGGACCTTAA
>JAVXFE010000258.1:0-2822 GCA_036658075.1 Oscillospiraceae bacterium | reverse complement strand
CTGGATTATTTCTTGTGTAATCATAGGTCGCATGTCGGCTTTTCCTGTTGGGTCGCCGACCATAGTTGTGCCTCCACCCAAAAGTACGATTGGGCGGTGACCTGCGTTTTGCATATGCTTCATAACGATAAGCTGCATAAAATGACCTATATGAAGGCTATCCGCAGTGGGGTCAAAACCAACGTAAAACGTGACTTTTTCCTCACCTAATATCTTTCTTATTTCATCTTCATGTGTGGCTTGGGCAATCAAACCACGCTCTTTTAATGTGTCGAATACATTACTCATTTTCTAAATTCTCCTCATCTGTATTGTCTATCGCTTTTGGAACAACAGTAATGGCAAGCCCCAATTCGTCAAGCTGTTTTTTGTCAACAATGCTTGGCGAGTTTGTCATAACCTCTGCCGCCGTCTGAACTTTTGGAAACGCAATAACGTCACGAATCGAGTCACATCCTGCCATTATCATAACCATTCGGTCAAGTCCATAAGCTAAGCCACCATGTGGAGGCGTTCCATATTTAAAGGCTTCCATTAAGAATCCAAAACGCTCCCATGCCTCTTCTTTTGTAAAACCCAAGTGCTTAAACATTGTCTCCTGCAACTCGGTATCGTAAATTCTAAGACTTCCGCCACCAATTTCGTTTCCGTTTAGAATTATGTCGTACGCCTTTGCTCTGACGAGTTCAGGGGTCGTGTCAAGCATTTCTATATCCTCGTCCATCGGGTGCGTGAAGGGGTGATGTTTTGCCATAAGGCGGTCTTCCTCTTCTGAATACTCGAATAATGGGAACTCTGTCACCCAAAGGAAGTTAAATTTACTCTTATCGATTAAGTCAAACCGTCTGGCAACTTCTAATCTTAAATTCCCTAACGCGTCATATACAACGCTGTTTTTGTCCGCAATAATTAAGATTGCATCGCCTGGCTTTGCATCAGTTTTTGACACAATTGCACTTATTTCGTCCTCGGTTAAGAATTTTGTAATCTGTGAACGGAGTCCGCCACCTTCTTCAACCACAACCCACGCCATTCCTTTTGCACGATAGGTTTTTACGTATTCTGCAAGAGAATCCAAAATCTTTCTTGTACACTTATCGCCTACGCCCTCAGCTTTAATGCATCGAACGCTTCCGCCACTTTGGATTGCACCAGAAAACACCTTAAATTCGCAATTTTTCAGCTCATCTGTAAGGTTTATAAACTCCATACCGAAACGCATATCGGGCTTATCCGAACCAAATCTTTCCATAGCCTCCGCATAAGTTAAACGCAAAAACGGAGTCTTTATATCCATGTTCATTGCCTCTTTAAACACCTTTTTAAGGAAGGCTTCATTGACTTCAATTATATCGTCAATGTCTACAAACGAAAGTTCCATGTCGAGTTGTGTAAACTCTGGCTGTCTGTCCGCACGCAAATCCTCGTCTCTAAAGCAACGGGCAACTTGGAAATACTTGTCATATCCGCCGAGCATAAGGAGCTGTTTATATTGTTGCGGTGATTGCGGAAGAGCGTAAAACGTGCCTTGGTGGACACGGCTAGGCACAAGATAATCACGTGCGCCTTCCGGAGAACTCTTAATTAGCATTGGTGTTTCAATCTCCAAAAAACCTCTTTCGTCAAAGAAATCACGGGCAACTTTAGCTACCTTATGCCGTAAAAACATGTTTCGTTGCATATCCGGACGACGCAAGTCCAAATATCTATATTTTAGCCTTAAAGCGTCGTTTGTGTCGATATTTTCTTCAATATAAAACGGCGTGGTTTCAGCACCGTTTAGAATTCTAAGTTCAGTGACAAAAACTTCAACCTCACCTGTTTTCATGTCGGGGTTGATATTTTCGGGGGTTCTAAGCACAACCTCACCCTTTATGGCGATTACGTATTCGCTTTTTAAGGTCTCGGCTTTGTCAAAAACTTCACGACTGCTAGAATCGTTAAATGCCAATTGGATTATGCCTGTTCTATCACGCAAAGTGACAAAATTAACACCGCCCAAACGGCGATTTCTAGCTACCCACCCTGTAAGAATGACATTTTCGCCTGCATGTAATGGTGAAATATCGCCACACATATGTGTTCGTTTTAAGCCCTGCATTGTTTCGTATTTCATATATTTCCCTCCATATTAAATTATTCTCAAAGGTTTTTCATTATATCTGCACACGTTAAAGCTGTTTCGATTGTATCGCCGCTATCCATGTTTTTTAACTTTCCTATATTTGAAGTTATCTCGTCATCGCCTATAACCATGCTGAATTTTGCACCTAACTTATTGGCAAACTTCATCTGTGCCTTAACGCTTCTATCGCACAAATCACGTTCTGCATGTATTCCACTTTGACGCAAATCATGCACTAAGTTTTGGACTAGCATATCCGACTTTTCATCAAGTGAGACGATAAAGATTTCAGGTGGGTTTTCAGTCTTTATGTTTAAATCCAGTCCTTGGCTTTTCATTATCATCAAGAGTCTTTCAACGCCTATGGCAAACCCAATTCCTTCAGTTGGCTTTCCGCCTAGCTCTTCAACCAAGCCGTTATACCTTCCACCGCCACAGACTGTGGACTGGGCGCCGAGTGCATCGGAGGTGATTTCAAAGACTGTACGGGTATAATAGTCAAGCCCACGGACGATTGTCTTATCAACTTCAAAGGCGATATTTGCACCGCTAAGGTACGCCTTTAGCTTTTCAAACTCCGTCGAACATTCCTCGCAAAGGTTGTCCGCCATATGCGGTGCATCTTTGGCTATCTCCTGACACACAGGCGATTTGCAATCGATAATCCGCATCGGATTCTTGTCTAAGCGTTCTAAGC
>JAVXFE010000257.1:0-2850 GCA_036658075.1 Oscillospiraceae bacterium | reverse complement strand
AAACTTTTTTATTATATACTCAACCAAAACTTCAGTATCATCTCGAGGGATTAAGGTGTCCTGCGTCACCTTAAAGTCAAGCGACATAAACTCCGCATGACCTGTAATATACTGAAAAGGCTCACCTAAAACTCGGCGAGAGGCTAAAGCGGTGGCGTCACTAAAAATGTCGTCCGTTATATTAAAAGTTTTAATGATTAAATCCGAACGCTTAACGCCCAAAACGTACGCAAGAATAAGCCCCGATTCAAGCTCGGGGCTAGGGATACTGTTAACTTTTAAAGTGTTAAATATTATTTTTCTAAGCTCGTTTGAATCCATAATTTTACCATTTATCCTCATCAGATTTCGCATAACTTACCATGAATTTTACCATTTATCCTCAGTTTTATCAACAGGAATAACCGCTTTAAGCGATGCCAAAGCGACTTCGATTTGGTCGTCGTCAGGTTCGTTTGTAGTAATAAGTTGGAACCACATGCCAGGCTTGCTTATTGCACGAGTGAAAGCGTTATCGTGGCGACCTGCAAATTTAATAATTTCGTATGAGATTCCTGCAACCAAAGGTAACAACAATAAACGCAAAATCAAACGCCAAATTGACCATGGCATTTTTGAAAAAATAAAGCCAATATACGGAATCCCAACAAAGATTTCTTGATTCCATGGAATGATTGAAAAAACCAAAATACTAATTACCATAACAATAAGTAAGAAACTCGTTCCACAACGAGGGTGAAGTCGAGACTGGAGCCTAACATTTTCAACCGTCAAGTCAAGGCCTTTTTCGTAGCAGAATATAGATTTATGTTCGGCACCGTGATACATAAACACACGCTTTATATCCTTCATTTGTGACACAAGCACAAGATAAATGATGAATATCGAAATACGCACGACCCCTTCAAGGAGTGTAAGCAGGACTTGGCTTGTAATTAAATTAGCGAATAACCCCGTGATAAGCGTGGGTAAAAGCATGAACAAGCCGACACTTAAACAGAGCGAAAATATAACCGAAAGATAAATAACCACGGTCATTGCACGTTCAGAATCAAGCTTTTTCTCCAGCCACATTTCAAACTTAGAAGGTTCTTCTTCAACCTGGTTTCCGTCATCGTCCACATCAAAGAACTTTGCGGAAAACATTAAGGACTTAACGCCCACTATCATAGAGTCGAAAAAGTTTACACAGCCACGAACTATAGGAGCTTTTAAAAACTTGCTCGTTCTAATCTTTCCGAGGCCTTGTTCATCAACGATAATTTCACCATCAGGCTTTCGAACGGCGGTTGCAATTTTATGCGGTCCACGCATCATAACGCCTTCCATAACGGCTTGGCCACCGATAGAAGTTTTGTGCATAGGACACTCTTTATTATTTTTATTCATAGAAACACCTACTTTCATCAGTACAGTGTAACATATTATCAAAAATAATTCAACCATTTTATTTTAAGTTTATTTTATTGATTATTTAATCTTGTTTTATCGACTTCTGAAGTATTTTTTCTACACTTGTCACATTGTCTCGAAGGTATCTCTTCATTAAATATAAGCATTCGGGGTTGCCTTTTTCAATAATGTTAATTTTTTCTTCACAGGATAAGCTAGCTTTAAAGCCAATGTCTTTTATTATTGCCTGTGATTCAGGGCTAATGCTTCCATAAGGATACGTAAAACATGTTGGAGAGTATTTATTAAGTGTATTGGCTTTAAACTCATTTTGTAGACGCTCAATATCGCCTGTTAAGGCTACTTTATAATCAATATCTGATTCGCCCATCTTCTTCTTTGTGCCGTTTCGACCGTTATTAATAGTGTGCATATCATAACTGTGATTTTGAATTTCAATAATCCCCGAATCCAAAAGTTCGTTTATATTATCCCATGTTAGATGGGAGTAAATTGGATTCGGCTCTTCATTCTCGGTATATACATCTGTCCATTTTCCAATAATTGAGATTACTGCCTTCATGTTGTTCTCTTTTAGCATTTCATAAGCATAAACATAATTATTATAATAGCCGTCATCAAAGGTTAACAAGATTGGCTTGTTAGGGAGAGTGCCGTCCGCATTTACATAATCTATCAAATCTTTTATAAGAATTGTGGTATAGCCGTTATCTTTTAAATATTTTAAGTCACTTTTAAACATGTCGCATGAAATAACATATTTACCGACCCTCTTTTGCTCGGTTGTGATTCCGTGATACATTATTATCGGAAGCTTTAAGCCTATCGCAGTGGGCGAAGTGTCGCTTACCACAGTTTTAGAATCGCTCCCAATATAGTTAAACCCTATCATTAGTATACATGCGATTATTGCATAAATTATTAGAGTTCTTAGTTTTATAACATACATTTTATCACCTCGTTACTAATATATTGTCACATTCCCAAAAATAGCACACTAGACAGCAAAAATTAACCTTTAATTAACTTTTAAATGGTTAAAATGTTGTAATATTATAAGCGACATGTGAAATATTTTAACTTGACTATTTTAGAGATATGTTATAAACTTAGGATATCTTATATTTTTCTGTCACTATGGTGGCAAGATTGGAGTCAAATATGGCTGAATTACGCTATAACCCATTAACTAAAGATTGGACAATGATTGCATCACATCGTCAAAATAGACCGCAAATGCCTAAGGACTGGTGTCCTTTCTGCCCAGGGTCAGGAAACGTCCCTGACGACTTTACCGTCTTTAAATACGATAACGATTTTCCTGCACTTTCACAAACCCCACCTGTGCCTGATGATGTCGCTACAGAGTTATATAAAACAAAAGAGGCGTATGGAAAGTGTGAAGTTATTTTATATTCGCCAAAGCATACGATTACT
>JAVXFE010000256.1:0-2866 GCA_036658075.1 Oscillospiraceae bacterium | reverse complement strand
GATATTTGTAATTTGAACTTTTATCTTCCAAGTCAATATTTACGAAATAGATATATTTCTCTATATCATCTCTTGTTAAATTTTCTAAAAACCCATTTGAATAGCCATTATCATAGTAAAAATCCTAGCAGCAAAAAATTGTATCATTTCTTTTGCAACATTTTGAAATCCATGTACTGTGCTTTTAAATACAAATTTTCGATTTGTCACATATGCAAAAACGATTGCAACAGATGTTGAAAAAACACTACAAATATGTAGGAGAACATCGCTATCACGCAAATCAAACACAGTTCCCAAAACAGTAAAAATTCCTGTATCCACTAGAAAAGTGGCAAACCCAAAAACACAATACATTATAAGTTCATGATATTTTTCAAAATATTCCTTAAAAATCTTTTTCATATTTAGCCTCCGTTTAAGGTAGATTTAAGGGTCATTTTACTGTCGCCTCTTGAAAAATCCAACTTGAAGCCTTCGCTTTCGATACTTTTTTCTAAATGTTTTATTGATTCTGCCGCCTCATCACCAGTACATAGCTTGTTGTCATACAAAGAATACGCATTCCTAACAGCCGATGGCGACAAATTCGGCATTACAACATTCGCCCCCGCCCTAAAACCACGTTCACGGCCATCTTTGGCAATCGTTCCGAGTGCAGTAGTGGCAGGTAATAAAACTTGTGGTAAAATAATCCTTGTTATGCTTAGCATTTTAAGTGTTAAGTTAAGGTCTCCTGCCTTTTCATTTTTAAATTGCGTGTCAATATGCGGAATAAAAGGACCTATTCCAACCATATGCGGTTGAAGCTCTTCTAAAAAAAGTAAGTCATCAGCTAAATTTTCAGCCGTCTGGTATGGTGAACCGACCATAAAACCAGCTCCTACCTGGTATCCTATTTCCTTTAAGTCGTACAGACATTTTTTACGATTTTCAAGGGTCAAGTTTGGTGGATGCAATAATGCATAATGCGACGCCGTTGCCGTTTCATGTCGCAATAAAAACCTATCCGCCCCAGCCTCAAAATAACTTTTGTATGATTCATGAGAGCGTTCACCAATTGACAAAGTAATAGCAACTTTTGGAAAACTGGTTTTTATTGCATAGATTATATCACACATGCATTTGTCGTCATAATATAAATCTTCTCCGCCTTGTAAAACAAAAGTTTTAAAACCGAGGCTATTTCCAGTTTCGCAACACTCTAAGATTTCAGATTTTGATAATCTATAGCGTTTAGCATTTTTGTTACTACAGCGAATTCCGCAATAATAACAGTCATTTCTGCAATAATTTGAAAACTCAATCAAGCCACGTACATAAACCGACCTACCATAGAATTTTTCTCTAATAGAAAATGCACGACTTTGCAAGTCACGAGAAATTTTAAGATTATTTTCGTCTATAATTTCAATCAGTTCATTTCTGGTAAACTCCACAAAATCGCCCCTTTAAATTTTCTCATTTTTAAATACTTCAACAGCCCTATCTAAAGTCCCTGCAAAATATGCAAGAATGATTCCAAAATTAGTTACCGGAACTTTTCTTTCGTCCATTATTTTAAGGCGTGACTGTATTTCTTGCTTATTAATCATACACATTCCACATTGAATCGCAAAGCTATATTGTTCAATGTTTTCAGGAAAATCATACCCCGAACAAAAATCATATTTCAGTTTTTTTCCTGTTATTTTTGATAGTTTAGTCGGTATTTTAACTCGTGCAATATCTTCATGATTTCGGTTATGTGTACATCCTTCCATTATTAAAATTTTATCATCATCTTTAAGACTTTTTATAGCATTTATACCATATAATAACTGATTAAAATTCCCGTTCTTTCGTGCTAAAAGCATTGAAAATGATGTAAGATTTAAATTTTTTGGAATATTTTTAGAAACATAGTCAAAAATTTGTGAATCCGTAACCACTAAATCTATATCTTTAATCTCCGAAACCGATTTTTTCAAAGTTGTTTCTCGTGTTAAAAAAACACAGATTTCATTATCCAGACATTCACGCATCAACTGGACTTGTGGCAAAATCAAACGCCCATCAGGGGCTTGTCCATCAATAGGAATCACCATAAGCACCTTCCCATATTTCGGTACAATTCTTTTGATGATGCTATTATTTTCAGGTTTTTGTTTTTCCAGTTCTTTTATAACTTTTTGTTTAAATTCAAGAAGATCGCCTTCATCGCCAAGCCTCAAAAAAGAAATATTATCATATCTTTCTTTTAATATTTTTATCGTTGCCGTTGTTGCCATTTCCGCTTTTGTGCATACCACAATATATGGAATTTTTTTATCTAAAATATCTATATTTAAATTGCCCTCAGGCGACAAAACGTATATAATTAAATCTGTTCGATTTAAAAGTTTTAAGGTTTTTGACATTCTCTGCTTTCCTAGCGGGGTATCGTCTCTCAGACCCGCCGTATCAATAATTGTCACAGGTCCGTACGGCAAAAGTTCTATTGTTTTTTCAATAGGGTCAGTTGTGGTGCCACGAATATCTGACACTATCGAAATATCTTGCCCAATCAAAGCGTTAAAAAGCGTTGATTTCCCTGAATTTGTATCGCCAAATATTGTGATATGTTTACGCATAGATTTTGGTGTTTCTTGCATAAAATCACTCCCTACTATTCACTATATTATTCATTAAACGTATAGATCTCTCTGACCGTCGATAATATTTTTTACGTTTCCTTTAACGAGTTCACGGACCTTTTCATTTTCAATATTAGGAATTTCACGTTCTATTGTTTTATTTGCCATCTCTCTAAATTCATCATCGCCATAATCCATCATGTATTCCGCCAAAGTCATAATTGCGTTTGGCAAACAAACATTCTTGATGT
>JAVXFE010000255.1:0-2897 GCA_036658075.1 Oscillospiraceae bacterium | reverse complement strand
TTGAACTTGCAAGCGGCGAAAAACGACGCTGTAAAGTTCTTGAAATTGATGGGCAAAATGCTTTGGTGCAATTATTTGAAAGCTCAACCGGTATAAATCTTGCCTCTAGCAAAGTTCGATTTTTAGGAAAGAGTATGGAACTTGGAGTTTCTGACGACATGCTGGGACGTGTGTTTGATGGCTTAGGAAGACCAATTGATGACGGAGCGGAAATATTACCTGAAAAACGTATGGATATAAACGGCTTGCCGATGAATCCTGCTGCTCGTAATTATCCGCAGGAGTTTATCCAGACCGGTGTTTCAGCAATTGATGGACTTAATACGTTGGTTAGAGGGCAAAAATTGCCGATTTTTTCGGCTAGTGGTTTGCCACATGCACAACTTGCGGCACAAATTGCAAAACAGGCAAAAGTTCGAGGTAAAGATGAGCAGTTTGCGGTTGTTTTTGCTGCTATGGGTATCACTTTTGAGGAGTCAAATTATTTTGTTGAAAGTTTTACTGAGACCGGGGCAATTGATAGGACGGTTATGTTTGTGAATCTTGCAAACGACCCTGCCGTTGAACGTATTGCCACACCTCGTATGGCACTTACTGCCGCTGAATATTTGGCGTTTGAAAAAAATATGCATGTGCTTGTTATCTTGACGGATATTACAAACTATGCCGATGCATTGCGTGAAGTTTCTGCCGCACGTAAAGAAGTTCCGGGACGGCGTGGATATCCTGGGTATATGTATACCGATTTAGCAACTCTTTACGAAAGAGCAGGAAGACAAAAGGGGAAAGACGGAAGCATTACGATGATTCCGATTTTAACGATGCCTGAAGATGATAAAACGCATCCAATTCCCGATTTAACAGGATATATTACAGAAGGGCAGATTATTTTGTCCCGTGAACTTTATCGAAAAAATATCATGCCGCCAATTGACGTTTTGCCCTCATTGTCACGTCTTAAAGATAAAGGAATAGGCACCTCAAAAACACGTGAGGACCATGCGGACACAATGAATCAGCTTTTTGCCGCATATGCACGTGGAAAAGATGCAAAAGAATTAATGGTAATATTAGGAGAGGCAGCACTTACTGATATTGATAAACTGTATGCAAAGTTTGCAGATGCTTTTGAAAATGAGTATGTTTCTCAGGGTTATAATACAAACAGAAATGTAGAAGAAACCCTTGATATTGGCTGGAAGTTGCTGTCAATATTGCCACGAAGCGAGCTGAAGAGAATTAAAGATGAGTTCCTTGACAAGTACTATATTAAAGGTTAGGGGGAATTATTATGGCAATGGCTCAAGTAAATCCCACCAGAATGGAACTTACACGATTAAAGAAAAAGCTTGCCACAGCAACACGTGGACATAAGCTATTAAAAGATAAACGTGATGAGCTTATGCGACAGTTTTTGGATTTGGTCCGTGAAAATAAAACGCTCCGTGAAAAAGTTGAAAGTGGAATTCATATGGCAAATAAGAATTTTGTTTTAGCCAGTGCGATTATGAATGATGAGGCATTAAAAGTTGCTTTGCTTGCACCAAAACAGGAAGTTAGTATTGATGTGTCAAGTCGAAATGTTATGAGCGTGGATATTCCTATATTTGATTATACTACAAGAACCCCAAACGAAAGCGATATATATTCGTATGGATTTGCCTTCACTACAGGAGATTTGGACGATGCAGTAAAGTCACTTTCGGATATATTCCCGGATATGCTAAAACTTGCAGAGTGCGAAAAATCGTGTCAGCTGATGGCGTCGGAGATTGAAAAAACACGGCGACGTGTAAACGCCTTAGAACATGTAATGATACCGGAGTATCAAGAAAAGATTAAATATATAACAATGAAATTAGATGAAAATGAAAGAAGTACCCAAATTCGCTTAATGAAGGTTAAAGACATGATGATTAAGGAAATGCTAGAGGCGAAACATCGTGAATAATCGAAAATTATAAAAATATTGCTATGTATAAAAATGTTGCACTTTTCTTAAACGCTGTTTACTTTTGTGTGACAGTATGATATGATTTTAACAAAAACAAACATATGATGAGGAGGAATTTTAAAATGGCAAATCGTTTTATATTAAATGAAACATCGTATTTTGGAGCAGGTGCAAGAGAGAATGTTGCTACCGAAATTAAAGCACGTGGACTTAAAAAGATTTTATTCGTTACCGATAAGGTTCTTATGGAAGTAGGAGTCGCAACAAAAGTTTCAGATTGCTTGACAAATGCAGGCATACCTTTTGATGTTTATAACGAAATAAAGGCTAATCCAACTGTGAAAAATGTTCAAGATGGCGTGGAGAAGTTTAAGGCTTGTGGCGCTGACGCAATCGTTGCTGTTGGCGGAGGAAGCGTTATAGATACCGCAAAGGGAATTGGTGTTATTATTACAAACCCTGAATTTTCAGACGTTGTATCCCTTGAAGGTGTAGCTGATACGAAAAACAAGGCGGTTCCTATTATTGCATTGCCAACTACTTCAGGAACGGCAGCAGAAGTTACTATTAACTATGTTATCACTGATGAAGTTAATAAAAAGAAAATGGTTTGTGTTGACCCCCATGATATCCCTGTTGTAGCTGTTGTTGATAGTGAACTTATGATGGGAATGCCAAAAGGCCTATGTGCATCTACAGGAATGGATGCGCTAACACATGCTATTGAAGGGTTTATTACTCCTGGCGCATGGGAACTTTCAGATATGGTTGAATTGCGTGCAATTGAACTTATTGCAGCTAGTCTTTTCGATAGCGTAAATGGTGATCCAAAGGCTCGTGAAACTATGGCTCTTGCACAATATGTTGCAGGTATGGGATTTTCAAACGTTGGACTTGGAATTGTTCATTCAATGGCACACCCTCTTGGTGCTTTTTATGATAC
>JAVXFE010000254.1:0-2972 GCA_036658075.1 Oscillospiraceae bacterium | reverse complement strand
ATATCGCCGTAGTAAAAGCTCATCTAAACTTCAATGAAATTACGGATTCTGTAGAAAAAAAGGTAGCTTTGTTTATTAGAGAGAACTATAAAAATTCTAACATCAACTTAAAAATCATTGCGGATAAGTTTAATATTACCCCCGCCTACCTTTCACAAAAATTTAAGACCCAATACGGCGTGTCTGCCCTTGATTATCTTTCAACTATTCGAATAGAGGCAGCAAAAACAATGTTAAAAGAAAGTAAATATTCAACAAAAGAGATTGGAGAAATATGCGGTTTTACCAGCACCGTCACATTTAATAGACAGTTTAAAGAAATCGTAGGGACAACTCCAGGTAAGTACAGACAAAATTTTTAGACTCATTTATCATTTAAATTTAACAAAAGCCTACCCACCCGAAATCGGGTGGGTAGACTTTTTAATTATTCTTAAATATTAAGCATTCGATATATAGCAACTATCGTTTGTTCACGTAAAGCATTTGCTTTTGGTGCAAACAGATTTTCCTCTACTCCGTTCATGATTCCCGCTGAAATAGCCTTGTTTACGTAAGGTTTAGCCCAATCGCTAATCTCCGACTCATCATTTAAAACTTGTGCCTTTTCATCTATTTTAGCGTTTTTCGTTTCATAGGCAGAAACCAAAATTTTTGCCATTTCTTCACGGTTTAAAGAATCATTCGGCGTTGCGTTTCCGTCATTTCCGTTTAACAAACCGTTTTTATTTGCCGTAGCAATATAGTCCGCATACCAGTCCGCACTTGTTACATCGTTGAACTCACCGTTGTATTTGACAATGTCGAGTTTTAAAGCACGCACCAACATGGTAACAAATTCTGCCCTAGTTGTTTCATTTTGAAGTCCTAGGGTTTTCTCATTCTCACCATTAACGATTCCAGCCTCAATCATTTTTGTAATTTCTTTCTTTCCCCAATGATTTTCAAGCTCCTTGGCGAAATTTTGGTTCATAGATGGATTAACCGGTGTAGCTGTAGGGGTCGGGATTGGTGGTACTATTGAGCCACCGCCATTTCCACCACCGTTATTACCACCGCCACCGCCACCGCTACCGCCACCGTGTGGTGGAAGGATTGGTGTAGGAGGTTTAGGGGTTTCTTCATCTTTTTCATCGTTTTTTGGACCTACTGCATTAACATCAAGTATAGGTGCGTTTCCAAAATATACATATTCACCGCCACGTTTAAATGGAATCTCTTTATCATTAAACTTGACATGTGCGATATTTTTTGGTGCAAATACTGTAAGCTTATCTAAATTTACATTTTTCGATGATGATAAAACAAGGATATCATTGTTGTAATTTATACCCAAATCCTCAACCGCTACATCTGACTTCAAATAATATGCACCCGTTAAATCGGTTAATTTTGTTCCGCCTTGGTATGCAATCATATTAATTTTGCCATTCTGTTTTTCGGCGTATGTCATTGTTCCATCTGTTGTAAAGTTTCCAAAATTACGAACGGCTTTTTGTTCTTTGTCATGGACTAGATAGTATGCACCATCTTTAATAACGCCATCTTTTTTATCATCGATTTTAACGCTTGTCGCCACAACGCCATTATCTTTTACGCCATCAAGTTCAATGTCCGTATTCGTAACCGTAACCTTGTTATTCTTCCCTATTTCTTCAGGATACAAAACTGTGTTAAATACCGCTGGACCTTTTTTATTTTGTTCATAATATGAATATTTAACATCTTTAATAATACCGGAATGTCCCATACCATAATATCCATCTGTCTTAAACACAGGCGTAACTTCTGGGTTGATTGCCGTTGCCACATGAATATTTGCATCCGCAAAGTTAGTCTTTGTTACTCCTGTTTTTAAATCCATTTTAAGATTTGCATCAGGTAAGAAATGCCAACTCTGTTTATAATTTTTTGACTCCGCATCGGTTGGCACCATATAATCTGACACAAGCCAATATCCAGGTCTAACAAACAAAATCTGCCGTGAATGTTCTACTTTTTGTGATCTATAATTTTTTGTTGAAACATCTAAAAAGTCGTAAGTATTGTTGGCTTCCCAATAATTAGTGATTCCCATGGTGTTTTTGCCTTTTGTCTGTGTAGCATTGTTAACCATCACCGTATTATGTCCTGATGTACTTGTAAGCCAATTGCTCGCTCCGCCGCCTTGATAGCTAGAATACAATGGGTCGGCAAGCAAATATTTGTTATATGCCCATACCACGATTGATAAATCATCCGCATGTCCATGACTTTCGTACGCACTATCAGCATTAGTATGAAGATAATTTGCAGATAAATTCCAATCACTTCTCATAGCATATTTTTTACCTACATCAAACATTTCAGAAGTTTTAGAAGGCATTGTCCCTTCTTTTCCGTTAGTTCCAACAAAATGTGCATATTCGTCCCCTGACCATTCCCAAATACTCTGTAGGGTATTTTTTACAGATGTAGCACTGTATGCATACGCATCACCTTGTTGAGTTTCTCGTCCGCCGGGTGCCGAAATATATACTAAATAATTTGCCATAAGTTTAAGTGTGTCCATCATCTCTTCAGGCAAATCAAGCTTCACATTCATTTGGTCTGAATATGTCAAAATGTTTGTGATTCCACCTAACGCATAATTAACATACCCTAGAGCTACTTCCTTTATTGTACCATCGCTTTGGATATACCCTTTAGTATAAGCCGGGAGTCTTTGTATGGCTAAATCTTGCCATCTTTCTCCCTTTTTAAATTCTCTAAAAGTAAGTCCAATATTGTACATTCCGGCAATTTCTTGTGCGCCTATATTGTTTTTTTGTGGATTATGTTCTTCGGGATATTTTGCCTGAAACGTCATATACTTCATAAAAGCTGTAAACACATCTGGCGTCATATGCTTAGAATCTATAAGCTGCAATACACCCTGTGGAAGCATTTGACTTCTGGTAGCTATTCCCAAATGAGAATCTATAATACCGCTC
>JAVXFE010000253.1:0-2983 GCA_036658075.1 Oscillospiraceae bacterium | reverse complement strand
ATACACGATTTGTATGATTAGGGAAAGAGTTTTTTGCTCTTTCCCTGTTTTTTTGCCAATTATTATTTTACACTAAGCAAATAAACCTTAGTCGGAATTAAATATTTTTAAAAAGTCGGTCATTTTACCATCAACCATTTATATTGATTTAGAAAATTGGCAAAAATCCTTGACATATATGTTTGTACAGTGATATACTAAACAATATTTGAAATTTTCTATTGGATAAAATATCTAATAATTACGGCAGGAGGCCGAGGGAATGGAAGAGCTGATCGGTGCAAGAATTAAAGAGATTGCAGAACGTATTAAAACTCTGCGTGAAATTATAGGAATATCTGAAGAGAAAATGGCGGTTGAAACGTCAGTTTCTCTTGAAGAATATAAAAAACTCGAGGCGGGCGAAGCTGATTTTGGCTTCACTTTTATATATAAGTGCGCTCAAAGTTTTGGCGTTGATGTGACCGACATTATAAAGGGACAAAGTCCAACTTTGTCATCGTTCACACTGAATCGAAAAGGCGATGGCATGAAGATTATCCGCCGTCGTGGGTTTGTATATAATAGCTTGGCGTCACTTTTTAAAAATAGGATTGCTGAACCATTTTTGGTTGTGGCACCATATTTTGAGGAAGAACAATCGACACAAATTCAACTTAGCACACATGTGGGACAAGAATTTGATATTATTTTAAAGGGTCGTTTAAAGGTTCAGGTTGGTGAACATATTGAAGTTTTAAACGAAGGCGATACAATTTATTATAATAGTGAAACCCCTCATGGAATGATAGCCATCGATAAAGAAGGCTGTGAATTTTACGCTATTGTCCTTGCGTCAAACAATGAAATAGTGGATTATCATGAAAATGTGAAGCCTGAAAATGTTACTGCCCCGCATTCCAGAAAAGAAGATACAAATGACATATACAAAAAATTTATCACGCCTGCTTTAGATGAAAAAGGTGTGATTTCATCCATAAAATTTAATAATGAAGACACTTTTAATTTTGCATTTGATATTGTAGATGAACTTGCTAAGAAAAAGCCGGACAAGCTTGCTATGCTCCATATTTCACGGGATAAAGTTGAACGCCGCTTTACGTTTGAAGATATGCGGAAATATTCGTCCATGACGGCGAACTATTTTAAATCCCTGGGCATAAAAAAAGGCGACCGAGTAATGCTTGTATTAAAGAGACATTATCAATTTTGGTTTTCAATTTTGGCACTTCACAAAATTGGGGCTGTCGTAATACCAGCTACAAACCTTTTGGTTGAACATGATTTCGACTATCGTTTCAAGGCGGCAGAGGTTAAAGCTATTGTTTGCACGGCGGATGGCGACGTTGCACATCAAGCGGAACTTGGGGCAAATAATTGTGACTTTGATATAATAAAAATGATTGTTGGCGCACCACGTGACGGCTGGCATAATTTTAATGAAGATATTGAAAAATTTAGCGGTGAATTTCCACGCCCAAATCCTGACGAAACCGCATGCGGTGATGAAAGAATGCTAATGTTTTTCACGTCCGGTACAACGGGATATCCTAAAATTGCAACCCATAACCATAAGTATCCGTTAGGTCATTTTATTACTGCAAAATATTGGCAAAATGTCAACACGGACGGGTTGCATTTTACAATATCTGATACTGGATGGGGGAAGGCTCTTTGGGGAAAACTATATGGTCAATGGCTCTGTGAAGGTGCGATTTTAACCTATGATTTTGATAGATTTCACGCAGATGATATATTGCCAATGTTTGCAAAATATAATATTACAACATTTTGTGCACCTCCAACCATGTATCGCTTTTTTATAAAAGAGGATTTAGGAAAGTATGACTTGTCATCACTTGAATACGCTACCGTTGCGGGAGAGGCTTTAAATCCCGAAGTATATCAGCAATTTTATAAATATACAGGCGTTAAACTTATGGAAGGCTTTGGACAAACTGAAACGACATTAACAGTAGGAAACTTTGTAGGAACGACGCCTAAACCAGGTTCAATGGGAAAACCCAGCCCATTATATAATGTAGAAATTGTTAACCTAAACGGAACCCTTGCGGACGTTGGTGAAACAGGAGAAATAGTTATCAAAACTGATAAAGGCATCCCATGTGGACTGTTTAAAGGCTATTATAAAGATGCTGCAAAAACCAATGCGGTGTGGACAGAGGGTATGTATCACACAGGCGATACTGCTTGGCGTGATGAAGATGGGTATTATTGGTATGTCGGAAGAACGGACGATGTGATTAAATCTTCAGGATATCGCATAGGACCGTTTGAGATTGAAAGCGTAATAATGGAACTTCCGTATGTTTTAGAATGTGCCGTTACTGCTGCACCTGACCCTATTCGGGGACAGGTTGTAAAGGCGACGATAGTTTTGGTTAAGGATAAAGAAAAGAGTGAAGAACTTAAAAAAGAGATTCAAGATTATGTAAAAACGCATACCGCACCGTATAAATATCCACGGATAGTGTCGTTTATTGACGAACTTCCAAAAACTATAAGCGGTAAAATTAGACGTGTAGAATTGCGTAATGAATAAATAAAAATGGCGTTTGGCGGATTTTCTGCCAAACGCCATTTTATAAAATTGTTTAAATTAAAAATTTAGAAGTTATACTATAAAAGGGGCGGATATTTATGATTTTAAAAAATATGATTGATAATAGCGATAATATTGTGTTTTTTGGCGGAGCCGGAGTTTCAACCGAGAGTGGGATTCCTGATTTTAGAAGCACCGATGGACTTTATAATATGCATTATAAATATCCTCCTGAAACGATATTGTCACACACTTTTTTCATGCAAAACACAGAGGAATTTTATCGTTTTTACAGAGATAAAATGTTGTGTTTAGATGCAAAGCCTAATATAACACATGATGTACTTGCGAAACTTGAAAAAATAGGAAAGCTTAAAGCTGTAATCACTCAAAACATTGATGGACTTCATCAAATGGCAG
>JAVXFE010000252.1:0-2997 GCA_036658075.1 Oscillospiraceae bacterium | reverse complement strand
TCAGCAAAGGCATACATCATTGGAAACGTGAGTTTATTATGATTTCCTTTTCTGAAAAGTGGGTCGCATTGCATATAATCAAGTATGTCGTGCATCCAGCCCATGTTCCATTTAAAGTTAAAGCCGAGTCCACCTTCATAAACAGGCTGTGTAACACCTCCCCATGACGTGGATTCTTCTGCAATCATCATGACATTAGGAAATCTTTCAAATACAGCAACGTTCAAATTTTGTAAAAATTCAATAGCTTCAAGATTTTCCTTTCCGCCAAACTTATTAGGAAGCCATTCGCCATCATGGCGGTTATAATCAAGATACAACATGCTTGAAACCGCATCTACACGCATACCATCCATATGATATTCACTAATCCAAAACAGTGCGTTTGATATTAAAAATGACCAAATTTCGGTTTTTGTCCAATCGAAAACAAGCGTTCCCCATTCAAAATGTTCACCACGTCTGCTATCGGGATGTTCAAAAAGGCATTCACCGTCAAATTTTGCCAGAGAATGTGCATCTTTCGGAAAATGAGCAGGAACCCAATCCATTATAATTCCAATTCCATTTTGATGGCATTGGTCAATAAAATATTTTAAATCTGTTGGACTGCCAAACCGACTATTTGCACTATAATATCCAGTAATTTGATACCCCCATGAACCATCAAAAGGGTATTCCGCAACGGGCATAACTTCAATATGAGTATAACCCATATCTTTAATGTATGGAATAAGCTCCTTTGCGAGTTCACGATAAGTTAAATAAGTGCCATCATCATGAGTTTTCCATGACGCAACATGCATTTCATAGATGTTTATGGGCTTATCATAAAGAATCGTCTCTTCACGGTGTTTAATCCAACCATTATCTGACCAATCATAGCTAATATCTGTTGTAACAGATGCATTTGCAGGTCGAACTTCTGATAAAAAAGCATAAGGATCGCTTTTGAGTTCTATGCTGCCTCGAAAAGTTTCAATGCTGAATTTATAACATTGTCCTGGTGTGACACCTTCAATAAAGACTTCCCAAATTCCGGATGCGATATGCTTGTGCATTCTTCCGAGATTTCGGTCCCAACCGTTTTGGTCGCATACGACTGAAACGGTTTTTGCGTTTGGTGCCCAGACGGCAAATAAATAACCCGTTTTTCCTTCAAAAGATAAAGATTTGTGTGCCCCAAGCATTTTATAGCTTTCATAATTTGTACCATTGTTGAAGAGATACATAGGGGCATTATCGATATATGTAGGTATCTCAGGTTTTGCTTTTGTTGATGTTTTTTTCATAGGCGTATATCCTCCTATATCTGTGTGATTTAAATTGTGTGATTTTTGCCAAAGCAATTATGACTTACTTTATCTATTATTAACAACACTATTGTATCACATAAAGGAATTTTTGTCTATTTTTTTATGGCGAAAAGTTGCACAAATTACAAAAATTTTTTTGTTATGATTGTTGAAAGTGAAGCGAAAAGTAAGATAAAAGAGCCGTTCTCTTAATAAAATACCAAAGAAAGAGTGAAAAATATGTCAATATTTGGAGCTGAAAACTAATAAATTTTTACAAAATATTGCATAATAAATTATAAAAGCACTTTATTTTATTTAAAATATGGCTATTAAAGCGATGTATGATAATATTTTGGAAAATTTTTAATAAAAAAAGGGTACGAAAGTTAAAAAGGGATTGTTATTAAAAGTTTGTTTATGTAGAATTCAGTGCTTGCAAAACATTCACAACTATGCTAAAATTAATTAAAAATAACTTGGAGGTCTTTCGTATGGAACTTAATATTAGAGAAATAATGGATATAATCCCACATCGTTATCCATTTTTATTAATTGATAAAATTGTTGAGCTTGAAGAAGGAAAAAGTGCGGTAGGTATTAAAAATGTTACAATGAATGAGCCATTTTTTCAAGGTCATTTTCCGGGTCAACCAATCATGCCCGGAGTGCTTATTGCTGAAGCTTTAGCACAAGTTGGAGCTGTTTTAATACTTAAAAACCCAGAATTTAAAAATAAAATTGCGGTTTTTACAACGATGGATGGATTTAAGTTTAAGCATCAGGTCAAACCCGGCGAAACTTTGCGGCTTGAAGTTGAAATGACAAAAATGCGTTCAATAATGGGAAAAGCGTCAGCGGTTGCATACGTTGATGATAAAGTTGCCGCAAAAGGCGAAATCGGCTTTGCTTTGGTAGATAAGGAATAAATTTAAAAGCCTAAAATAATATTAAATATTAGCGGAGGTAAATATGGATAAAAAGATGATTAAACAAATTCCAGGGTTAACGCCGAATCAATATCAGAAAGAGCAGATTGCAAGAAAATTTGGCATGTTTATACATTTTGGCGTTAACACTTTTGGAAATGTTGAATGGTCAGACGGAAGCATTCCTGCTCTGTCATATAAGCCGACGACGATTGATGCTGAACAATGGGTTAAAACTGCTTATGAAGCCGGGATGAACTATGTTATTATGATTACAAAGCATCATGATGGATTTTGTCTTTGGGATACAAAATATACCGATTATTGCGTTAAAAATTCTGGAAACACAACAGATGTGGTTGCGAGTGTTGCAAAGGCGTGCGAAAAATATAATATGAAACTAGGGCTTTATTATTCGCTTTGGGATAGAAGTGAGCCATCATACAAAAATGACTTTTCAGGCGAATATATTAAATATATGAAAAATCAGCTTACAGAACTTTTAGATGGCCGTTATGGCGAGGTTGTGGAACTTTGGTTTGACGGATGTTGGGATAAAGCACGAGGTGAATGGAAGTTTGAAGAAATCTATGACTTGATAAAGAGGTTGCAACCTAGTTGTCAAATTGGACTTAATCACACTGTGGGTGATGATTTTAATATACCATCATATGCAGAACCTAGATATCTTCCTGAAAATTATCAAGAAAACGACCCTTTGCGTATGTTCCCAAGCGATTTTAGGTTGTGGGATCCAAATATGTGTAATAATC
>JAVXFE010000251.1:0-3011 GCA_036658075.1 Oscillospiraceae bacterium | reverse complement strand
GAAAAATTTCTTTTTCATTAGCCACCTTTAAATATCCATGAGGATAGCCACCCTTTTCTTCCGCTTTTATACCATATCCGGTTGCACATACTAACATTTTTAAGGCATCTTTATATGCAACGTTACCTCTCGGATCGAATGTAACAGATGGGCTTATAATTCCACTATGTAGTAATGCGTCAATATAAAATCCATTACAGGTATCATCAACGTCTGAAAAATATTCCGATTTTGCTTTTGGCGAATTAATTCCGCTTCCTATTATTGTGCCAACCAAATAGGCAAATTCGTCTCGTGTTATATTTTTTTCAAGAGAATAGTTTCCAACATCAGATTCCGCAATCACGCCATAAACCGATAAAGCGACAGCATGTTCTGAGATTTCTTCACTCTGTTCGGTTTTTGGAATATATGATGAATCTATCACTGTTTGTACATTATCAGCTATATCAGAATTTTCCTGTTTGTCTACCAAATCACGAATATCGTAAGTGCTTAAAACTTTTCCGTCTGACGCAATGCTCGAAATCCTGTAAACAACTTGAAAAACATCGCCAATCCCGTTATCTCCGGAACTAACTCTTAAAAAAATTCTATCGCCTTTTTTTAAGTCATTATTATCTTTTTCGTATATCTCTTCTTTCCATTTCCCCTCGCTTGCCGCAGGAATCTTAACTTCGTTTGTGTTGTCTTTTGTTTCAAGATTTTCACCTTTAGGCAAGATGCTGATTCTCGCAAACCCGCCGTCGCCCAAGGTTTCTTTTTCGGTTAAGTAATCATTTCCACCGGCATTTACAAAATTACCATATATATTATATGTTCCGTCCTCCGGAACTGTAAAACCAACAACAATCTGACCTTTTCCACTTTTCACTCTGTCGTTTGAATCCAAATAAAATGTCGCTCGCTCCTTTAAATCTTCACTTATCTTTACGTCCCATTCATATTCCGGACGTATATAAAATCTTGAGCGTCCATCTTTTTCAGGGGTTACCAAAACACCTGCTTGAACACTGTTTGAACTTACATATTGCGGAACAACAGGCAAATAATATTCCGAATTTGTTACATCACCATATCCGGCACCTTCAAGGCTTTCGGCGTCATTTCCAGACGTTGCATAAAAGCTCCACGGTTTCCACGCAGAAAAAAGAGATTCGTTAGTGGCAAATACACCTGTATTCACACAGGTTATTAAAACACACATACATAACATAATAGGAATTATTCTTTTTTTTACCATCTTATTTCTCCTCTTCAAGTTTAGCAAAGTTTAGTAATTCATAAATTATTTTTGCCGCTTCTGCTCGATTTGCGTTGCCTTTTCCCATGAATTCACCGGGTCCAACCCCATTTACGATTCCGTTATTAGCAAGTTCTATTACATATGGCAACGCATATTCCGATATTTCATCCTTAAATGGATTTTCCTTATTTGTAGCATCAAATTTTACGCCTGCACATTTTGCCACTTTATACGAAAATGCACAGAGTTCTTCCCTTGTAATCGTTTGACCCACTCCAAAATCAGAAGCATTTACCCCATTTGTTATTCCAAGTTTTTGTGCCGTGGCAATAGCTTCATAATACCATGAACCCTTCTCTACATCTTTAAATGTATTTTCCGCTGTTTTGTCAGATATATTAAAGCCTCTCATCAAAAGTGTTAAAAATTCTTCACGAGTTATAAAATCTTCAGGTGCAAAAGCATTCTCTGTTTTTCCCATAACTATATTCTTTTGTGCTAAGGTTATAATCGCCGATTTCGCCCATTCAAACCCTTCTAAATCTACAAATTTGTAATTTGTAGATTCTTCTATTTCTAGCTTATCCGGTCCGGAAATTAAAGAATTATCAATTTCAAGCGTTTTAGATGGAGGATTTAATGAAGGTTTATTTATTCCGCCACCGCCACCGGAACCACCACCACTTCCACTACCGCCTGTTGAACCGCTTTGTTCTTCATTTAATTTTTTAACCATTTCTTTGCAGGCATTCATAAAAACAGAAAAATCAGAATATGGATTACCACTTAAATCCTTTATAAACTTAGGCTTTTGAAAATATTTTAGTCCATTATATGCATTCCATATATCATTCGAAATGATTGTTTTATTATCTTCAAAAACTTCTGTAAGGATTGACCAATGCAAATCTTCAAAAGCCTGCATTAGGGAAAACTTGCGAATATCCGTTTTTATATCTAAAAGACTTGTAAAATCAGGCGAGATTAAAAGTTTTTCGTATACATTTACACGGCACTCAGGCGTTAGCGTTTGCTTAAAAGTTTTACCTTCACTTTCAGTAAAGTTAATAAATTCTAAAACAATATTTTCTATATCGCTTATTGTTTTAGCCTTATTTAATCCATATATAACAGTTCCTTCATCAAAAAGTTTACAAAAGTCAGATGGATTTTCTACCATCGGCTGAGATATTATCCACTTATATATATCTTCCATATTGTTGTTAGTCGCCTTTAAAGAATTATATAAAACTCCATCAATTCCCAACTTATCAAAATTTTCTTCTGTTAATTTTATAAGCACGTTCAGCGATTGACCGGTTTTTATAACATTTTCTATTTCTTTCTTTATGGATTTATAGGCATTTTCCATATCAATAGAATTCACAAAATTAAATTCTTTCTCCCAAACTGTTCCGTCACTAAAACAAACATGGGTTTTGTATTTACCTGTTTTTTCTAAAAATTTAAAATCAAAATTCACAAGTCCATCATCGCCCACGTTTTTTTGTGACACGTACATTAAAATCTTTTCTGCATTATCAGGTGTAATATCTACAGCTGTATCATCTGTACATTTTCGAATTTGTAACGATGCATATCCGGGCGATGCTGCTTTTGCATCTATTTTAATTTCTTGTGTTTTAGTGTTCTGGGTTAAAGTTACATCTGCCGCATACACCGAAAAAGAACTCAATCCATAAATTAAACACATCATTAAACATAGTTTTTTCATCATATCTGAACCTCTCCTTATGTTAGCCTT
>JAVXFE010000250.1:0-3038 GCA_036658075.1 Oscillospiraceae bacterium | reverse complement strand
AGCATTGGTGGGAAAAAGACAATTTCTGCTTTGATTGACCATCCAGAAGATTTTATGGAAACGACATCTTTAAGTAAAATACGTATTTTAAATTTAAGAGAAAAGGTTTTAGGAGATGCATACTATGAAAAATTAATGTTATTTATGCAATCCGTTAACTTAAATGCGGAAATATCTAGCTTTATCTATGATAAATATGGAAAAGAAAGCATTACAAAAATAAGAAAAGACCCTTATCAAATTTGTAGTATTAATGAAATCCCTTTTAAAAACGCAGATATTATCGCAAAGTCAATTGGTCTTCCATTTGATTGTATGAATCGAATTAAATCTTCTATTTTGGAATTTATGGATACTCGGGCCAAAAACAACGGAGATGTTTGTGTCGAACAATCTCTACTCCTATCCACCTTAAATACATTTCTATCTTATATGGGAATTTATGATTCTGCTATCTTATCGGAAGAACAAATTCAAGATGCCATCGATATTCTTATTCAAAAAGGAAAGTTAGTTTTAGTTCTTAGTGAAGAAGGGAAGTCTATGTTGTATCGCAAAGAAGCATATGACGCCGAAACAGAAATCTTGAAACGAATCAAAGTAATGCAGCAATTAAAGACGCCTTTTGGTAATCTTCAAAAAGCAGAACAATTTATAAATTCACGGAAAGGAAATGGAATCAAACAAAACAATGCAATTCG
Source organism: Oscillospiraceae bacterium (assembly GCA_036658075.1). Classification (GTDB taxonomy): domain Bacteria; phylum Bacillota; class Clostridia; order Monoglobales; family Monoglobaceae; genus JAVXFE01. Next base: position 2,337 of record JAVXFE010000250.1, on the reverse strand, counting down.
CATGTGTCTACAAGAAAATATCTCGATTTTAACGGGTGGTCCTGGAACAGGGAAGACCTACACGGTAAAACAAATTGTAGACTGTGCTCATTTTTTAAATCCTAATTGTTCAATTAAATTAATTGCACCAACAGGCCGTGCGAGTTCAAACTTAGCAACTGTTGCAAATCTACCGGCTGAAACAATTCATCGTGCCATTGGATTAAAACCAACAAAAACAAATCAATTCGAAAACAAAGAAGTTAAAATGTTAGAAGCAGATATCGTTATTGCCGATGAAGCAAGTATGATTGATGTCTACCTATTTCGTAGTCTATTAGCCTCTTTAGGACCAAATACTCGACTACTTCTTGTTGGCGATTTCCATCAGCTCCCATCGGTCGGTCCTGGACTCATTCTAAGGGATTTGATTGAGTCTAATGTAATTCCTTATACTGAACTCACGGAAATTTTTCGTCAAGCACAAGCCTCACAAATCGTTATGAACGCACATGCATTAGAGCAATCCGAAGCTTCTTTAAGTGATAAAGGATTGAGCTTCAATACAGATAAAGATGATTTTTATTTCATTGAAAGGGAAGACTTAGCTTCTATTTCTCAAACGATTGTAGAAATGACGAAGCGCTGTGTTCAAAAGAAACATTACGGTCTTCATGATATCCTCGTATTAAGTCCAACAAAAGAAGGACTAATTGGAACGTATTCCTTAAATGATTCACTACAAAGACTCCTGAATCCTCCTACGGCAAGCAAACAAGAGTTTAAACTAGACGACATTACAACCTTTCGAGAAGGGGATAAGGTAATTAACGTCCAAAATGATGCGGATTTAGATGTATATAACGGTGAAATTGGCACAATTGATTCAATTTTCGTGAAAGACCATGCCTATGACTTTTATATTCGGGTCATTTACCCAGATAAAACCATTGAATACAAGAAGGAAAACTTCAAAATGTTAAAATTGGCGTATGCAATCACAGCACATAAATCTCAAGGAACGGAATCGAATGTTATTATTATGCCAATATCGTCATCTCATGAATTTATGTTAACTCGAAATTTAGTTTACACGGCCTGGACTAGAGCAAAGAAATTAGTCATTTGTGTAGGAAATAAACAAACTTTATTCGACATCATGAAAAGTCCTAATATGGTAGTTCGACAGAGTTTATTAAAAGAACGACTGAATTCATTCCTGTAAAAGAGCGAAAGCTCTTTTTTTTATGACGATTGCTGAAAATTTCAGTTGTAATGTACGAAATTTGCACGTATAGTCCAAAGAATATTGCTTTTTTTATATTTTTATATTGAAATCATCTCATTTTAGAGAAAAAGTACTCTTTTATAGAATTTAATGCTTTCTTATTTAAAATTATAAAACTTAATAGATGTATACGCAACATTATTATTGTAATAATAAATCTTACATAATCAACATTATGCGAAGTAACATATTCTTGTTTTCATTGATTTGTTATGAGAAAATTATGTCAACTTCTCTTCTCTCGAAGATTTAACTGAATTTTTTTTGGTTTTTTTAGGAAGACGTGGGTTGATATCTTTAGATTGATTTTGTAGTTTCATCTCATTATTTTTGAGTTAGCTGATTTGTTATTTGATTTTTCATAGACGACATGGGGTTTTCTATTATAATCTATGTAGTTTCGTTGCGTTTTTCGCAACTTAAACGCATTTTATACATATTGCTCATAGATGCAAAAAAAACATCCAAAGGATGCTTTTTGAGTGACCATTGTCCCTATATTAATTTGAAAGGGCCTAGGGTGGCGATGGCGTCACTAGCGCTCCAAGGTTTTTCAATTGCCTTGCCTGTGAACTACCCCCACTTATTATAAAATAATTGAAGTGGGGGCTTCGTACTTCATAGACAATAACTTTTTTATAAGAAACAACTTATAAAAGAAGGATTACATCATCTCCATACGCTTTGATTTCCGCAGTCCCTGCGGTATATAATTTATACTAACAACTAAGAAGACGTAAGCCTTCTTTTTTTATATTGATTGCTGCGTTGACATCTCTATCTAGGTGTTTCCCACAAGAAGGACAAGTCCAATCACGGTCTTTTAGTGTCAACGAAGGTTCTACCGTTCCACAATAGTGGCATGTTTTGGAGCTTGGATACCATTTGTCAATGAATACAATATGTTTTCCAAGGTCCTCTGCTTTATAAGATAACATAGTTCTGAACATACCAAATCCATTATCCATGGTTGCTTTACCTAATCGTAGACAACGAGACATATTTTTCATATTAATATCCTCTAGACAGATTATATTGTATTCCTGTACTAGTTTTCTAGAGAGTTTATG
>JAVXFE010000249.1:0-3042 GCA_036658075.1 Oscillospiraceae bacterium | reverse complement strand
TACACGATTTGTATGATTAGGGAAAGAGTTTTTTGCTCTTTCCCTGTTTTTTTGCCAATTATTATTTTACACTAAGACGATTAAACTATAAATAGCAATTTAAATTTGGTACCATTTAATTTCGTTTGCATCTAAATCTAACGCAAAACTGCTTCCGTCACCTTTGTAGATGGTTGTAGATTGTGGTTCATATGTGTTGTTTACTACACAATATTTATTGTTTTCAACATACGCATGAACATCAACATTATAGTTCGTTGAATACCATTTATTTAGGTTTTCTTCATCATTTGAACTCCACATAACCGCTCTATGAAGTAAACGTGCATTTTCAAAACTATATGGAAGTCCGCTAATATACACGCATCTGCCACTTCCGAATTCATTAACCGCAAGTTGCACTTCTTTATCGTCATGAATGATTATTTTTGTATTTTCCAGAGCAAAAATGTTTTTCTTTCCTTCGCCGAAATCAACATCGCCCTTACAATCAGAAATTATGAAATGCGAGCGATCCTCGTCCCAATTATACTTATCTTTGTTTAAGTCAAACCCAAGTTCTTCCTCAACGCCGAGTGCCATGGCGAGTTGGAAAAAATGACCTTGATGTTGATATGCCGTAGGTTCACCAACTCCGATAAAGCCACCACCATTATATATGAAGGATTTAACCGCCGTAACGACTTTTTCATCAATCCAATTTTCGCCACCTGTGTATGCGGTATAGCTGTCTCCAATATTTAATACTACATCTATGTCATTTAAAATGTCTGGATTTTCACGGATATCATCAAAGCTTATAAACTTAACATCGTAAGGAGCGCCACTTAATGCCTCGATAACTCCTGCATATGAATAGTTTTGCTTGTGATAAAGAGCATGATGAACCATGTGGTTTCCCCAGGCACGCATATGACCCCAACAATTTAAAACAGCCACTTTTTTTACACAATATGGAACTGTACCTTTTGCGTTTTCGTAAAGGGTTCTAAATTCATTACACACACTTTCAATATAGTCCACGAATTCAGGGAATTCCAAAGCAAGTTTAATATATCCGCCATAACCTATTCTATCTATTGGCTTTCTGAGTATCGCACGACGAGCAGTTACCCAATTTTCTTTTGCTTCTTTTACAGGGTCTCCGCCTTCGTGGAAAGTATCTGGGAAAAAGTAAGGTAAAAATCTTCCTTCACGATATTTAACTCCTTCAATATCCGAAATCAAACGCAACGTCGAACCGTTTCCAACACTTCCAACAACTGCATCAAGTCCAATTTCTTTAAACTCGTCCATAAAAGGCTCTGTGCCAATCCAGTGGTCGCCTAAAAACATCATTGCTTCTTTGCCATATTCATGAGTTATATCAACCATTTCTTTAGCAAGCTTTGCAACTTCACGACGTTGAAATGCTTGAAAATCTTTGAATTCTTTTGATGGAATACGTTGGTTATTATTCATATAACCTTGGTCAATAATGTATTCAGGTCTAAATTTATAACCTACTTCACTTTCAAATTGTTTTAAAATATATGGCGATACGCTTGCTGAATAACCATACCAATCAACATATTTTTCTCTGGCTAAGTCGTCGCAGATTAGCGTGAATTGGTGAAAGAATGTGGTATATCTAATAACTTTAATGTGTGGGTTATTTTCTAAATAATCTCTTAATCTTTTCATAGAATATTCTTTAGTTTTCGGTTGACGAACATCAAAAGTGATTTGATGTTCAACATCCTTCCACTCGTTTATAAGTGCATTATACATATGTACAGGGTCCCACATAATATATGCCAAAAAGCTTACCGTGTATTCATGAAATTTTTTCGGCTTTTCAATGATAACGTCGCCTTTTCCTTCATTATAACTCCATTTACTTGCCGAAACAACTTCTCCGGTAGTGCGGTCAATAACTTCCCACCAACGAGTTATATCGTCATTTGAATTAACTTTTAGCATATCAGGATAGAGATTATCCATTAAGTGGATGGATAAATTGTCGGCAGTTGCCGTATAAAAGTTTGTCATGATATACATTTGTTGGATTTCGTCTGGATTTGCTTTAGCCCAGTCGTTATCTTTACGTGTGGTGTAATATGTAGCATAAATTTTCGCATTAACTTCTGTTAATTCTTGAGGGAAATCCGTACCATCGCAATCACGAAGAGCATCTGCTCCCCATCTGTTCATTATTTCAATAGTTTCTTGTACAACATCTACATCTGTTGGTATTGTTACTCTTCCCTTTTCGCTCATGATTTTTGCTCCTTTTTAAGATTAAATTTATCGATAATATTGTAGCTATTATGACTTATTATACCATAAAAACGAAAGTGTATTATGGTATAATTGCACATCGCCGTTTCCGAATGTTTTTATGAGGAAAAATTCGGCGGTGCGAGAAATTCCTCGCGGAGCGTATAATAAACACCGCTTTTGTGTTTATTATACCACATCAAATACAACGGAGTCAATCTCTTTTAAAGGATTTAGGGATTAAATATTTTTAAAAAGTTGGTAATCTTTATGGTATAACAACCTTACGGCTATTCTTCTATTTCGGTTTCCGGGTCGATTTCTTTTTTAATATATGTGGCTTGATTATGCAAAGAATATAAAATTATGTAAAAGAATGCGGCGTATAATAAGAACATAAAAAATGTTGGTGTTGGAACATTTAATATAAAAATTGAATCCGCAAGGGTTTCTGCTGTTTTTGTTATGATATTTAAAAATGGAGTAATAAGAAATTTTGCGATTATTTCAGCAAGAGGCGTTGAAATAATCGCTATTCCCCAATTTATATAACCTAAAATAAAAACTATGCATGTACAAGGCAATACCCATAAATTTGCAAATAATCCCGAAAGAGATACTATATTAAAAGTGTATGCGATAAAAAACACAATTCCAACAGAACTTGCAAGGGTTATTGCGATAGAAGTTTTTGTATAATTTCCAAACTTCTTTAAAATGTTTGGAAATTCAATAGGTTTTTTGTAGGGTGATTTTGGTTTGATAAAATTTTTAAAAGAGTAC
>JAVXFE010000248.1:0-3069 GCA_036658075.1 Oscillospiraceae bacterium | reverse complement strand
GCATCATTCTTTCTACCTATAAAGCAGGAGGGGATATGATGGGAGTTATTGGCGTTATCGGCCCTGTCAGAATGGATTATGCTCGAGTTGTATCCGGGATTGAATTTTTCTCGGAGGAACTTGGAAAAATGCTTAATGAAGGGTTTGGAAATGGAAAAATTAAAGGAGATGATTCATAAATGCGCGCTAATGAAAAAGGAAAAAAGAAAGAAAATATAGCAAGTGATGTTGAGAAAAAAGAAGAAAACGAAACAGCCAAAGAAACTGAAAACCTTGAATCCGAAAAGGTCGAACCTGAAAAGGTTGAACCTAATTCAGAAGAGCAAATTTCCGTACTTACGGATAAGCTAATGCGTACCGTTGCGGAGTTTGATAACTTCAAAAAGCGGACGGTGCGTGAAAAGCAAGATTTCTTTAAAATGGCGGTTTGTGACACTGTTGAAACTCTTATACCGGTTTTAGATAACCTGGATAGGGCAATCATAGCAGGGGAAGAAAATGATGACAAAGAAGCACTTTTGGATGGCGTAAAAATGATACAAAAGCAGTTTGTCGAAGCACTTTCAAATATTGGCGTTGAACAAATTCCAGCTATTGGAGAAGAATTTGACCCTGAAAAACACAATGCCGTTATGGTTGAAGAAAGCGATAAACCTGAAAATATCATTATTGATGAACTTATGAAGGGGTATAGCTATAAAGAAAAAATAGTTCGTCATTCAATGGTAAAAGTGAGTCAATAGTAAATTTAAGTTTAAATATTGTATAAATTAAGAGAGGATGAAATTATTATGGGAAAGATTATAGGAATCGATTTAGGAACAACAAATTCATGCGTTGCAGTATTAGAGGGTGGCGAGCCAACCGTTATTACAAATCCGGAGGGTGCTAGAACTACCCCGTCTATCGTGGCTTTTACAAAAACCGGTGAAAGATTAGTCGGTCAAGTTGCAAAAAGACAAGCGGTTACAAACCCAGATAGAACAGTAAGTTCAATAAAACGTGATATGGGTACAGATAGAAAAGTTAAAATTGACGGAAAAACTTATTCGCCACAGGAAATTTCAGCTATGATTCTGCAAAAATTAAAAAGCGATGCAGAGAGTTATCTAGGCGAAAGCGTTTCACAAGCCGTTATCACTGTTCCGGCATATTTTAGTGATGCACAAAGACAGGCAACAAAAGATGCCGGCAAAATTGCGGGACTTGAAGTGTTAAGAATTATTAACGAGCCTACAGCGGCGGCACTTGCGTATGGACTAGATAAGGACCTAGACCAAAAAATCATGGTTTATGACTTAGGTGGCGGTACTTTTGATGTTTCGATTTTGGAAATTGGCGATGGCGTTTTTGAAGTTTTAGCTACAAGCGGTAACAACCGTTTGGGTGGCGATGACTTTGATGATAAGCTTATGAACTACATTGCGGATGAGTTTAAAAAAGAAAACGGAATTGATTTAAGACAGGATAAAATGGCTCTTCAAAGAATTAAAGAAGCTGCCGAAAAAGCAAAGATTGAGTTATCGGGCGTTATGACATCAAATGTAAATCTTCCGTTTATTACGGCTGATACGACAGGTCCTAAGCATCTTGATATCACAGTTACACGTGCGCAATTCGATTCGCTCACTGCTGATTTGGTTGAAAAAACAATGGCTCCTACACGAAATGCTTTGAAGGATGCAGGTTTGTCTCCAAGTGATATCGATAAGGTCTTGATAGTTGGTGGTTCATCAAGAATTCCAGCAGTTCAAGATGCAGTACAAAAGTTTATAGGTCAAGAACCTCATAAGGGAATAAATCCTGATGAATGTGTTGCGATAGGTGCATCAATTCAAGCGGGTGTTTTGTCGGGAGACGTTGAAGATTTAGTTTTACTTGATGTAACCCCACTATCGTTAGGTATTGAAACAATGGGCGGCGTTTTCACAAAGTTGATTGATAGAAATACCACTATTCCAACAAAAAAGAGCCAGGTGTTCTCAACAGCGGCAGATAGCCAAACAAGCGTTGAGGTTCATGTTCTTCAAGGTGAACGTGAAATGGCAGCATACAATAAATCACTAGGAAGATTTAGCCTTACAAACATTCCACCGGCACCACGTGGCGTTCCGCAAATTGAAGTTAGCTTTGATATTGATGCAAATGGTATCGTAAATGTTAAAGCAAAAGATTTAGGAACAGGAACAGAGCAGGCGATAACAATCACGTCTAGCACGAACTTATCAGATGATGATATTGAAAAGGCTGTTCAAGAGGCTGAAAAGCATGCGGCAGAAGATAAAGCTAAAAAAGAAGAAATCGACACACGTAACACCGCAGACCAAACTGTTTATCAAACTGAAAAGACGCTTGCTGATATTGGTGACAAGATTAGCGAAGATGAAAAGAGCGGAATTCAATCAGAAGTTGATAAGCTAAAGGAAATGTTAAAGGCGGACAGCTTTGACGTAGAAGCCGTAAAAACTCAAACCGAGGCTGTTTCTAAAAAGTTTTATGAGGTATCTGAAAAATTGTATGCTGCTACAAAACAGCAACAAGATGCTCAGGGCGCACAAGACGCACAAGGCGAACCTAACCCAAATCAGGGAAATAACACTAATGCGGACGATAATGTTGTCGATGCGGATTTTACGGAAGTTGACGAATAAGACGAATAATCAGATATATTAAGGTGGATATAAATGGCTGATAAAAGAGATTATTATGAGGTATTGGGTGTTGATAAAAACGCCTCTGCTGATGAATTAAAAAAAGCATACAGAAAAATGGCAAAGCAATATCATCCTGATTTAAATCCTGATGATAAAGAGAATGCAGAGCATAAATTTAAAGAGGCAAGCGAAGCCTATGAAGTTCTAAGCGATACCGAGAAAAAGGCAAGATATGACCAATATGGGCATGCGGGCGTTGATCCAAACATGGGTGGCGGCAGTGGCGGCTTTGGCGGCGGTGGCTTTGAAGGATTTGAAGGATTCGATATGGGCGATATTTTTGGAAGTTTCTTTGGCGGCGGTGGATTTGGCGTTTCTCGCCAAAATCCAAACGCCCCTAGACGTGGAAACGACT
>JAVXFE010000247.1:0-3103 GCA_036658075.1 Oscillospiraceae bacterium | reverse complement strand
ATCCTAAGGCAACTTGGATTGAATAGGGGCTTAGCATAGACTCTCGTTTATGTAATCTATAAATATATTCGTTTGTGCGTCTTTCGATAAACCTATCGTCGTGGTCGAAAGCCGTCGCATACGGGGTGCTTGATTTAATTATATCCAGAGCCATGTTATAATTTTCTGCCGTAACCAGTTCGGTAATGGTAGCTTCTTTTATCTTATAATACTTAGGAATGATGCATGTGAAAATTTGCTCATTCGTATGGCTAAACCGAGCTTTTGAACGCAAGATATATCCAATATTTCTAAGGTCGGTCTTTGTGCCATATGCAAGCATTGCATGGTGATAGTCTTCACCGCTAAGATACTTTTTTGCATATTTAAATATGATTTCGGTATAAAAGTTATCAAGAGCAATATCCAAAAAGAATAGTTGCTGACGTGATGGGTCGTTTTCAAAAGAGATGAGAGCTTTATAAAATATAGTGCTTTTTATAAACTCCATAAATTCAGCAAAAGTTTTAACTTTTGCTAATTTCTTTGTGTCGACAGTGGATTTGTTGCCCTTTATATCGAACTCGTATTCGCCAAACTTTTCAGGAGTTCCTATTAGCAAAAGGCTAAGAAACAGCTTTAACTTTTCGATACCATCTTCAAGTTCTAAAGCCTCAATAAAAAAACGGTTTGAGGTATTTAAAAATGGTGCAAACGAAATAATGTCCGAAAGAAGTTGTGTTTTTAAAGCCTTTTCAAGCTCTCCTCTATGGATTTGGGTAGAGTTAATCAATGCAAGAGAGGCTTTATAACGGGTGTTAGTTTGAAGATATATTGCAACATCTGACACAGATTTAAGCTTTATAAGAGCTTCGTAATCAGCAGATTTAATCGTTCCACCGTTCATAGCACGGATTTTTGCGCTTAATGCGGAATTCGTCATAATATTGCCCATGGTTCTCACCTCCAACGCAATATATGGTTAGTTAACGAGTATGCTTTGGGTTATTTCTGAAACCCATTTAGATTTGTTATTTTTGCATTTTAAGTCTAAATCTTCTATACGCTTTCGATATTCAATTTCGATTGCGTTAATTGCCTCTTGTCGTTCTGCGGCGGAAATTTGAACAAGCTGTGAAATCTCCGTTTTAACCTTTGCATCAGCAGAGCTTTTCATGTTTTCGATTTCAAGTTCAATCTGAGCATCGTTTTCGGCTTTTAAATTTTCGGCAGAGTCGATAATTCCTTGTGCCTTTTTTTCAATTTCCAAAATCGTTTGCATAATATCCATTTTGTGCCTCCTAATTTTTAAGACTATGGATTGGAGCGGGAATCCTTCCGCCACGATTGATAAATTCTTGACTTGAATATCTATGAACAGGCATAACTGGAGCGGCACCTAAAAGCCCTCCAAATTCAAGACTGTCGCCAACATCTTTGCCTATGGCTGGAATAATTCGGACTGCTGTAGTTTTTTGGTTTACCATTCCGATTGCCATTTCGTCCGCAATGATAGCGGAAATTGTAGCCGCTGGAGTGTTTCCTGGGACAGCAATCATATCAAGACCCACAGAACAGACACACGTCATTGCCTCTAATTTGTCAAGAGATAAAGCACCGCATTCAGCGGCAGCAATCATACCAGCATCTTCGCTAACAGGGATAAAAGCTCCGCTAAGTCCACCAACGTACCCCGAGGCCATTACGCCACCTTTTTTAACGGCGTCATTTAAAAGAGCGAGAGCGGCGGTGGTTCCATGTGTTCCGCATTTTTCAAGACCCATTTCTTCTAATATGTACGCTACGCTATCACCAACTTCAGGGGTCGGAGCAAGCGATAAATCGACAATTCCGAAAGGCACGCCAAGTTTTTTTGAGGCTTCTTGTGCTACCAGTTGACCTACACGAGTGATTTTAAAGGCAGTTTTCTTTATTGTTTCAGCGACAACGCCGAAGTCTTGTCCTTTAACTTGTTCAAGGGCGCACTTAACAACCCCAGGACCGCTAACGCCAACATTAATGACACAGTCTCCCTCACCAACACCATGGAAAGCACCTGCCATAAAAGGATTATCCTCAACAGGATTAGCAAAAACGACAAACTTTGCACAGCCCATAGAATCGTCATGTGCAGAGAGCTTTGCGGTTTCTACAACGATTTCACCCATTCGTTTTACGGCGTCCATGTTTATGCCGGCACGAGTAGTGGCAACGCCAATAGAAGCGCACACACGTTCAGTTTTAGATAAAACTTCAGGAAGTGAGTTTATAAGAAGTTCATCGCCTTTGGTATAGCCTTTATGAACCAAAGCGGAATATCCACCAATAAAGTTAACGCCCGTTTCTTTAGCGGCACGGTCAAGAGCCATTGCAAACTGTAAATAATCCGTAGTGTCACTAGCTCCAGCAATAAGAGATATAGGCGTGACGGAAATACGCTTATTTATAATAGGTATTCCGTAGCGGCTACTGATTTCTTCTCCTACACTAACAAGATTTTTGGCGTACTTTGTAATTTTATCGTAAATTTTTTGGCATGCAACTTTGGCATCCGAATCAGCACAATCAAGAAGGGATATTCCCATTGTGATTGTGCGAATATCCAAATGTTCATCTCTAATCATTTTTATAGTTTCAACAATTTCGTTTGTGTTTATATTAATCATAGTAACTCCTTGTTATTTAAATTCGTATTTGTAGGTTAAATTCGGTGCATGCTATTGAAAATATCTTCATGCTGGATGCGAATTTCAACGCCCATTTCTGTGCCAAGGTCGTTTAATTTGTCTGAAAGTTCTGAAAAATTAAGCTTACACTCTTTAACATCAACTAACATAATCATGGTGAAAATATCTTGCATTATTGTTTGGTTTATGTCAAGAATATTGATATTTGTATCATATAATAAATTACTTGTCCTAGCGATAATCCCCGTCTTGTCGACGCCCATTACTGTAACAATTGCACGCATATTTATATTCTCCTTTATATTAAATAGTGGCGTTTTTGCCACATGGATTACATCTTTCCACCAATTATACTACTATAAAATACCCTTGTCAATACAGGTTAATGCTTAATATGTGATTTTGTATCGAACTGTGGAGTATATGTATAATATATT
>JAVXFE010000246.1:0-3111 GCA_036658075.1 Oscillospiraceae bacterium | reverse complement strand
GTCTTCCATAATTCCGCCATAATATTCGGTTTTATATGGGAGGTTTGGATTATCCAAATATGACCCGCTAGACATAATCATACCACTTGATTTGTCAAACGCCCCAAAATAAAGGCGACGAAAGCGTGCCTGGACAATAGCTCCTGCACACATGGCACAAGGTTCTAATGTGACATATAAGTCGCAATCCGAAAGTCGCCAATCACCAATGATTTTACACGCAGAATCAATAGCTAAAATTTCTGCATGATACAAAGGATTTCGCTCAGTTTCTCGCAAATTATGAACACGAGAAATAATGATTCCGTTTTTAACTACAACGGCACCAACTGGAACTTCACCGATAGCATATGCATCTTTAGCTTTTAAAAGAGCCTCTTGCATAAATTTATTCTTCAAAATTTTATCCTTCCAAAATTACTTTCAATTATAACATTAAACAAGTCACAATATTATAATATTAAACAGGTCATAATAATAGACAAAATATTGCTTTAAAATATCTAAATATTGTTATAATGACTTTTGTTTAAATACACGCTTAAGGCGGGTTGTATAATATACAACCCGACCAACGTATTATAAATGAAAATATTACTGAATATACGGCTTTACATCTGCAAGCAAATCTTCACAGTCGCCGTGTGCTTCGACTTCAATAGGCTTACTAAGGTCAAGACTAAAAATCCCCATGATTGACTTAGCGTCAACCACATACCTACCAGAGATAAGGTCAACCTCATATTCATACTTTGTAACAGCATTAACGAAGTTCTTAACATCGTTAATCGAACTTAATAAAATGGTAAACTTTTTCATTTCTAACTACCTCCTTCTAAATAAATATCATTTCCTGTGAATAGTATATAATTTTTTCTTGCATTAGTCAACCAAAAATTATATAATAATTGTATAATTTTATTTAAGGTTTTTTATGCAACATGGATAGTATGGCAAAATCAGCTTGCTAAATACCCTAAAAACCCAGTAAAAACGTTAGGAAGTGACAAAAATTAAAATAAAATTTATTACATTAGGATGCAAAACAAATATTTATGAAAGTGAGGCAATGGCGGAGCTTTTTCGAAAAAGAGGCCACGAAATGGTAGAAAATGACGAAATTGCCGATGTGTGTGTGATAAACACTTGTACCGTGACAGGAACAGGGGCACAAAAATCACGGCAACAAATCAGGCGTGCAAGGAATAAAAATCCAAATGCGATTATTGCCGTGACTGGATGCTTTGCCCAAACCGAACCTGAAAGCGTTCGAGAAATTGAAGGCGTCGATATAATAATCGGAAACAAATACAGAAGTCAAATTGTGACGCTTGTGGAGAATGCAACAAAAGGGCTTAAAACAGACAGGATTGAAAATATCTTAGTTGAACACGAATATGAGGAGCTAGGCAGTACAAATAGCCAAAGTAGGATTCGTGCAAATATTAAAATTGAGGATGGCTGTAACAACTTTTGCACATATTGTATTATTCCATATGCACGTGGACCTGTGCGTTCTCGATTGATTAAAAATATTTATGCTGAGGCGAAAAATCTTGCAAAGTCAGGGTTTAAAGAAGTCGTCTTAACCGGAATTCATATAGGCTCATATGGACGAGATTTAAAAGAGGAAATTACGCTTATTGACGTCATTGAAAGCATTCATGATATCGAAGGGATAGAGCGAATTCGATTAGGCTCAATCGAGCCTGTTTTGATTACTTCAGAATATGTTAAACGTGCCGAAAAGCTTTCAAAACTTTGCCCACAATATCATTTATCGCTCCAAAGTGGCTGTAATGAAACTTTAAAGCGTATGAATCGACACTATTCTGCAGAGGAATATATGACGGCGTGTGAACTTTTAAAGTCGCATATAAAAGATGTGGCAATAACAACCGACTTGATGGTTGGTTTCCCTGGGGAAACGGATGAGGAATTTAATGAATCGTACGAATTTTGCCGTCGGATTGGGTTCTCGCAGATGCACATATTTAAATATTCTGTTCGGACCGGAACTGTCGCTGAAAAAATGCCAAATCAGGTTTCTGAACATTTAAAAGACGAACGCAGTCGTAAGATGCTTGCGTTAGCTGAAAAAATGAAGGCAGACTTCTATGACACGCACACAGGGACACGTATGCCTGTTTTGATTGAAGCACGTCAGAAAAATGGTAAATATCACGCCACAACGCCCAACTACATGGATGTGTATATCGATTGTGATACTGATATGTGCGGTAAAATTGTTGAAGTGACTATCGGGGAGGATAAAATATGCTAACCCGTTATTCTAAGATTATCGAAAAAATGCCAAGAGAATTTTTGCTTTTGCAAGGGAAAGGATGCTTTTGGAAAAAATGCACATTTTGTGATTATCATAAAGATGTAAGCGACAATCCTTTTGCGATAAATCAGCCTGTGATTGATAAAATAACAGGTGAGTTTGGCGTTGTGGATGTGATAAATTCGGGATCAGCTCTAGAAATAGATGATAAAAGTATTGAGTATCTTTCAAAAACTTTAGAAATGCGAAACGTACACACTTTGTGGCTTGAAAGTCATTGGTTAAACCATGATAAATTAGCTGAATTTTCAAAGAAATTTAAAGGAGTGGAAGTGAAGTTTCGATGCGGTGTAGAAACGTTTGATACAAAAATGCGAGATATGTGGAACAAAGGAATAAAAAGTCAGGTATCCCCAGAAGAAATTGCGAAATATTTTGATGGGATTTGTCTGTTAATTGGCGTTAAAGGACAAAAAAAGGAGTCGATAAAACGTGATATTTCTATTGCGATGGCGAACTTTGAATACTTTAGCATTAACGCATTTGTAGAGAATTCTACCCCTTTAAAAAGAGATGAAGATTTGGTAAAATGGTTTGAAAAAGAAATTTATCCGACTATAAAAAATGAGAATAAAATTGAGGTTTTGTTAAACAATACAGATTTGGGCGTTGGATAAATTTAAATATATTGAAAATGGGTGAAAAGGTTGACAAACCACGGCTTAAAGGATATAATCATGAAATATTAATATACAATTCTAGGAGGAATTTTTATGGAAAAGCAGGTATCGGAAAACCCTGTAAAAAACCGAGAAGTAGATATG
>JAVXFE010000245.1:0-3112 GCA_036658075.1 Oscillospiraceae bacterium | reverse complement strand
TTAACCTTACCACTCTTAGTAATTCCAAAACGCTTAGCTGCGCCTCTATGTGTTTTAAGCTTAGGCATTTTTATTTCTCTCCTTCCATATAGATAGTATTTATTTAAATAAAGATATTTAAAACAAGTGTTATACTTTCTTTGGTAAAACTTTCGGTGAAATGAACATAGCCATGCTACGTCCTTCAAACTTAATACCTTTGTCGACAACGCCGTATTCATCAATGGCACCTTGGAACTTGATTAATACATCTCGTCCAAGTGTACTGTGAGTGATTTCACGTCCTCTGAATCTAACAGAAACTTTAACCTTGTCTCCCGCTGTTAAAAATTTAATTGCAGCTTTGAGCTTTGTGGTAAAGTCGTGGTCGTCGATATTTGGGCTAAGACGGACTTCTTTTACAGAAACAACTTTTTGGCTTTTGCGGTTTTCTTTGTCCTTCTTTGCAAGTTCGAATTTATGCTTACCATAATCCATAATCTTACAAACAGGTGGTTTTGCCTGTGGAGCGATTTTAACCAAATCCAAATTCTTTTCATCTGCAAGTCTTTGGGCTTCGGCACCTGTAACCATACCGAGTTGCTCACCTTCAGGTCCTAACAAACGGACTTCTCTGTCTCTGATTTCTTCATTAATCATCAAATCTTGCTTAGCTATTCAAAACACCTCCAAAATTAATTGCACTTTGATGCTATCTGATTAAAATAAGACATCAAAAAATGCGGGCGCAAAAGCACACCGCATAAAAATCCCAATAAGATAATCTATTGAAATACTACCAAATATAGAGCTTACATAACTTGCAAGTCCTAAATAAAGGCACCCTTTTGCTTTATTGCTGAGGGGAGAAGCGGTTAACTTCTGCTTTACTCTACATATGTTAACACTTTTTTCTCTTTGTGTCAAGTCTTTTTTTTGGTTTTTTAAAATTTTTATATCTAATCTAAAAACCATGGGCATTTTGCACACCCATGGTTTTTATTGGAGTTATTTTACTGTTTACTAAAGTCCGTATATGATTGACCTGCCTTGATTCCGCCTCTTGCTTCACCTAATTCAGTAACGGTAACAAGTTGATATCCTGCCTGCTGTAAAGCTGGAATTAATCGAACCGCTGCCGCTGCAGAAGACTCATAAATATCATGCATAAGAATAATATCGCCATCTTTAACGGTTGACATTACTACATTATATACACTATCAGCATTTCGGCTTTTCCAATCGAGTGTGTCGATTGACCATAATGCAATCGGTACGCCTGCTTGTGCCTTTACGTCATCATTGATTGCCCCATATGGAGGTCGTAACGTTGTAGCATTAACTCCAACAACGGCGTTGATTTTTGCATTGGTTTTATCGACTTGGTCTTTAATTTTCGTTGCCGGAAGCTTATTTAATTGGCTATGGTCATATGTGTGTGAACCAATTTCACAGCCCATTTTTTTCATTCTTTTAATAACGTCAGGAGCATTGTTAACCGACGTACCGAGTAGGTAGAAGGTCCCACGACCGCCGTATTTCTCAAAGGCGTCAAGAATTTTTGGAGTAGTCGTTGAACTTGGACCATCATCAAAAGTCATGGCAACCATTGGCTTGTTTGGGTCGATGTTGTGCTTGTTCGATTTCCAACCATCCGCAATATATTTTTCAACTTCTGCTTTAAAAACTTCTTTCGATTCCGGGTTGTCACCGTCACCTTTGTAGACTGTAGTAACGACCGAATCACGATTTTCGTACCAACCAACAGAGGAATAATCTTTAATATTATCTTTATATACAACCATGTTTCTGCCATCTTCTGCCCACATTGTAGTAATTACATCGCCAAAGTTATCGAACCATCCAACCTTTTTGGATTCTTCGACTTCATTTTTAGGCACCTCAAGGCTCCTACCGTCTTTACTGTACATTATAGCGGTTTCGTCGTTACTGGGAACAATATCAACAGGAACGATTCCAAAAGCACATAACGAAATTATCATAACAGTAACCATAATTAACGCTATTATAATCTTTTTCATAATTAATCACTCATCCTTCTGTATTTGTCGTAGATACAGTTTTATCATACATCTATATTATATACAAAACAGTAATGAATGTCAATATTATTTATGCTACAAAATAGTTACAAGAATGTTTCATGTTTGTTGACATATTGGATAGTTTTATTTCTTTATGGAATATTAATACATTTATGGTTTGACAAATTTGTATATTCCTTCAAAAATTGCCTTAGCGACGGCTTTTTGCCATGCGGGACTATTTAGATTTAAAGCTTCGGTTGAATTTGAAAGGTATCCAAGTTCTACCAAAACAGCTGGCATGTTTGTCAGACGTAAAACTGCAAAGTTTGCCGCTCTTACACCGTTGTCTTTTGAACCTAAGGTATTTACAATTGAATCCAAAATTGACCTTGCAAGTTTTTCAGAAACAGTGCCTAATTTATGAACATAGACTTCTGCTCCGTTTGCAAGAGGGTTTACGGAACTATTTGTATGGATACTTACAAAATAATCAGCACCCCATTCATTTGCCATGTTTGCACGATTTCTAAGGTCGGCGTTTTTGTTAGATAAAACGTTTTCAGTCGTGGTCGTGCGATAAATCTTAGTTGAATACCCCGCCTCTTTTAATAAGCGGTTTAATTCTTTTGAAACATTCAGATTTATAGCTTGTTCTATAACGCCGTTTCCGACAGCACCGGGGTCATAACCACCGTGACCCGGGTCTATAAAGATTTTTGTTGCCATTATATGTCACCTCCCTTTATATAATATTAGGGAGGAGTGATTTTGGTACCAACCAATAATTAGACTTCTATGTCGCCATGCTCTGTTTTAAAGGCTCTCTTATTAAATAAAGGATTTGGTCTTCTTCTTAATATGTAATTCATGTGTGGGTTCGAACATTAATATGGCAAAGGTCAAAATCAAGGGCGGTTTTAATAGAATGCCCGAAATACAACCGTAAGGGTAAGAAAAATGACCGTGCGGAAAAAATTGCCAACGTTTACTTGACACTAACATGGGAGAACTTAGTGTAAAATAATAATTGGCAAAAAAACAGGGAAAGAGCAAAAAACTCTTTCCCTAATCATACAAATCGTGTA
>JAVXFE010000244.1:0-3137 GCA_036658075.1 Oscillospiraceae bacterium | reverse complement strand
ACTAATTTCGTATATAAATTTTAATTTATATATTTTATATTAATTAGGTATTGTACATCTTTTTTCTAAATATTTCATTATTTTTGTAATAATAAAAGTCATAAGCAGATAAAATATTGCAACAATTATAAACGGTGTAAGTGTGGCTTCACGTGAAACAATACCCTTTGCAAATTGTAAAATATCTTTTAATGATATAATAGCTAACAAAACGGTATCTTTTATTAAAGTAATAGCCTCATTTCCAATTGACGGAAGGGAACCACGAATTGCTTGAGGAAGGACAATTTTAAGCATTGTTTTTGGATATGTTAAACCAAGTGCGTTTGCTGCCTCATATTGACCTTTATCAATACCTTGAATTCCACCACGGAAAATTTCAGCAAAATATGCCGTATAGTTTAAAATAAATCCAACCAAACCAGCAGTATAATTATCAAAAATAACAGTATTTCCAGTCATGATTGGAATACCAAAATATATAAAGAATATTTGAAGCATAAGAGGCGTTCCTCTTAAAATCCATGTATATATGCGAACAACGCCATATATAACTTTATTTTTTGACTGTGAAAAAACAGACAAAATAAGACCCAAAGGGATAGAAAATAAAAGTGTATAGAAAAATATACTTAAAGTAACATTAAAGCCCTTTGAAATTTCCATTCCTATTTCTAAAATATGTTTAAGATCCATGTTTAACCTCAATAAAAAAGCTGTGTTTAATTTATCACAGCCTTTTTAATCATTTTATTATTTTTTGATATATTTATTAGCATTAAACCATTTAGTTGAAATTTCTATGCCTTTTTGACTTGCAACAACTTCATCAAGTGTTGTTTGAAGTTTTTTAAGAAATTCGGTTGAACCCTTTTTAACGCCTACACCATATTCTTCAGAGCCAAAATCTTCATCAATAATTATGTAAGCACCGGGGTGTTTAGAAAGATAATAATCTGCAACAACTTCATCCATAACGATTGCTTTAACATTTCCGGCATCTAAATCGAGCATTGCTAAAACGTTTGTTTCATATTCATTAATATTTTTTTCGATTTTAGAATAAATTGGGTCAGCTATCATAGCATCAACGGCACTACTTTGAGCTTGGGCGCCAATCTTTTGCGTTTCTAAATCCGCTTTTTTAGTTATGCCATAGTTCTCTTTTGTAATAATAACTTGGCGATTAGCTAAATATGGTTTTGTAAAATCAACTTTTTCTTTACGTTCAGAAGTGATTGAATAGCCGTTCCAAATAAGATTAATTTTACCCGTTTGTAATTCAGCTTCTTTTGATGACCAGTCAATATCTTTAAATTCAGCCTTTACCCCTAGTTTTTCACAAACAGTTGTTGCAAGGTCAATATCGAATCCTGTAATTTCACCTTTTTCATCTAAAAAGCCCATTGGTGGGAATTCATCATCTACGCCGATAACAATTTTTCCTGCCTTTTCAATATCTGTCCACGACGTGTCTGCTTTTTCACTTTTACCGCTTTCTCCGTTAGCATTACCTGAAGTAGACGGCGTACCTGTACCACACGCAAATAAAGAAAGTGCAAGAGTGGCTGCACAAACGATAGTAAGAAACTTCTTCATAAAATAAATCCCCCTAAAAATTTAAATATAATACAACACTATTATAATAGTAAATCAAAAATTTTGCAACACTTTATTCAAAATGATTTAAATTATTTTAATTTCCAAATTTCACGGTTATAACTTTCAATAGTTCTATCACTTGAGAAAAATCCGGCTTTTGCAGTATTAATGACGGCTTTTCGGTTCCATTCATCAGGAGTGGCAAAAAGTTTATCCACACGATGGTTTGCATCAATATAAGACTCATAATCCGCAAGTATTAAATATGGGTCGGTAAAGCCATTTCCGCCGATAACTAAGGATTTATAGATATCATAGAAAAGATTTTGTCCGTCACCAGAAAAAGTACCATCAATTAATGTATCTACAATTTTTTTAATACCCATATTTGTGGCATAAAGATGTGGACTGGGTGAAGAATTATGTGAATATATATTCAAAACTTCAGAAGATGATAATCCAAATATAAAGATGTTATCATCGCCAACTTGTTCTCGAATTTCAACGTTTGCACCGTCCATAGTACCAATTGTCAGAGAACCATTTAGCATAAGTTTCATATTTCCTGTTCCAGAGGCTTCTTTGCTCGCTGTTGAAATTTGTTCACTTAAATTAGACGCTGCTACAATCTTTTCTGCTAACGACACGCTGTAATTTTCAATAAATACAACCTTTAAAACATTTTTTACACGTGGGTCATTGTTAACAACTTCAGCAACATTATTAATAAATTTTATAATAAGTTTTGCCATAGCATATCCCGGAGCGGCTTTTGCAGCAAATATGAACGTGGCAGGTGTCATGTTTGCATTTTGCGGGTCTTCGATAATTTGCTTATAGCGATAAATTATATGAAGGGCTTTTAAAAGTTGACGTTTATACTCATGAAGACGTTTAATTTGTACGTCAAACATAGAATTCGGGTCAACGATAATATTATTGTGCGTTTTTATATATTCCGCAAGAGCAACCTTATTATCATATTTAATTTTTGCAAATTTATCACGGAAAGCAGAATCGTCCGCAAATGGCAATAAATTTTTTAAAACTCTATAATCTTTTATCCAGCCATCTCCGATAGATTCAATTATTAAATCAGAAAGTTCAGGGTTCGCCTTATATAACCATCTGCGGAAAGTAACGCCGTTGGTCATATTTTTAAATTTATAAGGATAAATACTGTAATAATCTTTAAAAGTTTCAGATTTTAAAATTTCGGTATGGAGTGCAGCAACGCCGTTTATATTATGACACGCAGTAAGACAAAGATTAGCCATGCTGACTTGACCATTATTGTTAATAACAGCCATATATTCAATTTTTCCTCTGTCGCCCGGAAAACGGTCTTCAAGAGCTATGCGTTGACGACGGTCGATTTCATGAATAATTTGACCTAGACGTGGTAATAAATCGTCTACCATATGCATTGGCCATTTCTCAAGAGCTTCACACAATATGGTGTGGTTTGTATACGCAAAAGTTTTGGTGATTATTTCCCATGCTTCATCCCATGTCATACCTGCTTCATCCATTAA
>JAVXFE010000243.1:0-3158 GCA_036658075.1 Oscillospiraceae bacterium | reverse complement strand
GATATTCTGACGATACACCGTATGTAATTAACGGGATGAATTTTATTGTAAATAAAGGTGAAAGTGTTGGGATTATGGGCAAATCGGGCTGCGGAAAATCAACATTAATCAGGTTGCTGCTTGGCTTTGAACACGCCAGTGAAGGCAGTATATACATAGATGGGTTTGATATTAGAGAGCTTGATTTACAGCATTTAAGGAAAAAAATCGGAACTGTCATTCAAGGTTCGGGACTGATATCGGGAGATATTTACTCAAATATTATCATGACCAAACCAGACGCTACGCGGGAAGAAGTGGTTGAGGTTATTGAGTTGTCCGGATTAAAACAGGATATAGATAACTTACCTATGGGAGTCAGAACGCCTGTTAACAACGAGAACTGCACGCTATCCGGGGGGCAAAAACAGCGGATATTAATTGCTAGAGCCTTGATAAATAAACCGGAAGTTTTAATATTCGATGAAGCTACCAGTGCACTTGATAATGTTTCGCAGTTAAAAATCACGCAAAGTGTGAATGCTCTAAAGTGTACAAAAATTATTATTGCACATCGACTTTCTACAATCGAACATTGTGACAGAGTGTTTGTGATGGACAAAGGTAAAATTACGGCGGAAGGCACTTTCGATGAACTAAAACAACACAACAGTTATTTAATGAAAAACATGAAAAGACAAATCATTTGAACTCACTTGTTTCTGTGATTGGTTGGCGATAGAAAAACAGCGAAGCCGTTTGGTGGAAGGTTGAACTTTCATTAAGCGGCTTTTTTATGCTAAAAAAGGGATAACACAGCCCGCATTATCCCAAGATTTTAATAGAAATTGATGACATAAACAAAGTAGAATTTATTTATGATAAACATGTATTGACAAATGCTTTGTCAACTGATTTTGAAGCTTTTTTGTGTTTATTTTATCGGGAATGGGTCAATTTGTATGAGAGGGCGGAGCTTCTAAACCTTTGTTTACTTTACTCTTGTTTAATTTACTTTTATTTAATTTACTTTACTTTACTTTACTTTGTGTATTATTCGTCTCATTAACTAAGTTATTCGTCCGATTAACTAAGTTATTCACCCGATTAATGAAATTATCCAGAATTACATTATTTTTTGATATTTCGGACATCTCGCTTTCGGACAACATCCAAATATCAAAATCAACAAACGATGTTTTACGCTCCACGGTGCATCTATAATAAGTACACTGTATTCGTTTTGATGTTAATAGTCCCGACTTGAAATGGTCGCCGCTAAATAGTTCACACGCCACCAAATCGTCTATTAAACTCTCAATCACATCTATAAATTTAATATACATAAATTATATCACGGATTGAGTGCCATAGAGTGCCGTCTTTTATTTTCCCAAAATAACTAAAAAATGATTGAATTTTCTGCCCAAATATGATATAGTCATACAAAAGTGGATAAACTGATTTTTTCACCATAAATATATGATGTGATTTAATGGGGTGTAATAATGATAAAAAATAAAGCGTTTCGACGTATTTTTAGCAGTTTTTTTGTTATAACAATAATTTATACAGTTGTTGTATCAGGCTTGTTTTTTATAAAAGATAAAAATGCAACGGAAACCCTATTGAATAATTCAAGAGATGCATATGTAACTGAGGTTAAAAATAAAATGGATATGCAATTTGATTTAGTTCTTCGTCTTGCTACACAGATTGAACAAGAAAGTGATTTTAAAGAATATATTATTGGCACGGACGAAAATCCATATATTATGACAAAAGTGTACCAGAAGATAGTTTCAAGCGTTAATATTTTTGGGAATATACCTTGTATGGTAGGTGTCATTAAAAATGGAAGCGATACTGTAATTACGGAATCTAACACACAAAAGTTAGATGATTATTTAAGCGAAAAGGGGCTTGAAAATAGCCTCGAAACAATCAATACACATTTGCTTTCTCAAAGCGTTTCTGGTGCATATTATGTGCCACTTGACACAAAAGATGATATTATTAATATAGCATACATAAAGTCGTTTAGTGAAAATGCATATGCGACTATAATTTTATCTTTTTATCCAGAGGATATTATTCCAGAGGCAATAGACGGCGGATTAATAATAATGAATAAAAGCGATCTAATTTACGAAAGTGCTGATAATATTCTGTCAAGTGAATCAGCTAAAAAAATATTGGAAGATGAAAAAGTTGAGGACCTATTTAAAAAAGATGGGATGTTATATAGATATGTTACATCGTCGACTTTGTTTGATTGGAAATATGTTTTTGCACTTTCGGAGAAAAGTGGAATTGGGAACTTGCTATTTGTATCAATATTGATTTTTGTTGTATTTATATTTTTAGGGTTGTGGCTTGCTTTCTTTGAAAGTAAAAAAATATATAGCCCCATTAAAAAAATTGCCGGTTTGTTAAACCAGAATAATGATATAGTTGATGATGAGTTTAGTTATATACAAGAAAAGCTTACCACGGTTTTGAATTCAAACAAAGCCGAATCCTTAAAAGGAAAGTTTTTAGTTGATGTTATTAATGGATTTTTAAATCACGATAAAATAGAAGAGGGTATAATAACATATCATCTTGAAAATTTAAATTCACCACTAAATATAGTAATATTTACTTTTGATAATTATGAATTGTTGGCTGAAAACTATTCGGGAGGTTCTGTAAATGATATTCGAAATCTTTTGTTTTCGTCTATTCAGATGCAGCTTAAAACATGTTGTAGTTCTGAAATAGCAGAGAGTGATTATAAAAGTTTTGAGATGTATGCACAAAACATTGATATGGAAAAATTTGAAAAAAATATAGACGATATTGCGATGCGTTTGAGCAATCATATTCAGAAACAAGCTTTGGAACAGCTGGATACGGAAAGAAGTTTACTCCAAGAAAATAGTAAGCTTCCGGAATGGAAAGCCATTTTTGAAAGTTTAGTTTCAAAAGCGTAATAAATAAAAAGAGAACTCTTGAAAATAATGCATCCATTACGTCAGGTAATTCGTTCAATTAATGAAGATTGAGGTGAAAGGATGAAGAAATTATTTGCTTGGGTTCTCTTTTTTGTCATTATTTTAGGAACGATTCAGTTTTTCAAATTCGCTATGAAAGAGCCGATTTTTCAAAAGACATTTGAATCGGTCAAAAAAGAAGTG
>JAVXFE010000242.1:0-3209 GCA_036658075.1 Oscillospiraceae bacterium | reverse complement strand
TAAAAGAAAATGACATAATTTCTGTACGAGGTTTTGGAAGAATAAAACTTTCGCATGTTGGAGGTATTACTCGAAAAGGACGACATAGCATCATAATAGATAGATATATTTAAAATTTTACCGCTTTTTGTTTGGCTCATAAAGAAAGCGGGCATGATTTAAAATAAAATAGGTGAGCCTGAAAGGCAATGGTTAAAAATATGCTAACGCCAGAAAATATCAAAAACAAAGAATTTAAAAAAGAACTGCGGGGTTATTCAACGAGCGAAGTTAATAACTTTTTGCAGGAAATAAGTGAAGAGTACGAAAATGTCTACAAGGAAAATCTTGCAGCGACTGATAAGATTTCAATGTTAAGTGAGGCAGTAAAGCAGTATAAATCTATGGAAGAAACGCTTGAAAACGCATTAGCTGTTGCAAAAGGTGCAGGTAGCGAAATTCGGGCAAAGGCCTATGAAAGTGCAGAAGGCATAATGAAAGAGGCGGAAGACAAGGCTAAAGGTATGTTAACAGAAGCCGCCGCTCAAGTAGACCACATGAATTATAAATATGAGCAGATAAAGCAGAGTGTTGAAATTTTCCGTGTTAATGTTATTGAACTTTTAAATTCACAGCTTGATACCATAAAAGAGTATTCTAATATTCAAACGGATACGTATGACGAGGTTAAACAACCAAAAGTTAAGGTTCCTAAATTTTCGCATGAGGATAATGACGAAAAAGATGTTGAAAATTCAAAAACGATTGAAAATATAGAAAAAATAACGCAAGTTCTGCCTAAGCTCGTTTTAAACGATGATGGCGAATACGTGGAAGAAAAGTAGAAAACGGTGACTATATTTAAAGAGGAATAGGTGGATTTAATGATATACGCATTACTTTGTGTTGCAGTGATTTGTGTTGATTTATTTACAAAATATCTTGCAGTAGAACATTTGGCGAAAATTTATACATATCCACTTATACAGGGCGTTTTTAATCTTACGTATGTTGAAAATACAGGCGTGGCTTTTGGAATGTTTAAGGATATGCGTTGGTTTTTTGTGGTTGTATCAGTTTTGGTTTTGGTGCTTTTAGCAGTATTTTTTTATAAGACAAAACCACGTACGATGTGGCTTAAAATTGGCACTTGTTTAGTTTTTTCGGGTGCTATCGGAAACCTTGTTGACCGAATAGTTAATGGGTATGTTGTAGATTTTCTGGACTTTTGCTTGATAAACTTCCCGGTGTTTAACGTTGCCGATATTTCGGTCTGTGTCGGGGTTGTTCTTTTAATGATTCATTATATTTTCTTTGACAATAAAGAGATTGCGGAAGAAGTGAAAATTTCTAAAAAGGCGAGTGACAAATGAATAAAACTATTGAGATTACGGTAAACGAGGACGAAACTCAATGTCGAATCGATAAATATCTAGGCGACAAATTAGAGGGTTATACACGTTCGTATATCCAAAAGCTTATTGAAAATTCGGGGGTCTTGATTAACGGAAACGTGGTTAAGCCTAAGCAAAAGGTGTCACAAGGCGATAATATAACCATTGTTATCCCAAAAACACAGGAAACAGAAATAGTTCCAGAAGATATTCCGCTTGACATTGTATACGAGGATGATGATATGCTTGTGGTTAATAAGCCACAGGGCATGGTGGTTCATCCCGCACCCGGAAATTATACAGGAACCCTTGTAAACGCTTTAATGTGGCATTGCGGTGATAGCTTATCCGGAATAAACGGTGAAAAGCGACCGGGAATTTTACACAGAATCGATAAAGATACAAGCGGTCTTTTGCTTGTGGCGAAAAACGATAATGCACACCAAAAGCTTTCAGAGCAGATAAAAGAACATAGTTTAACCCGTGCCTATAAAGCGATTGTGCATGGAAATATAAAAGAAGACAGCGGAGTGATTGATGCACCAATCGGGCGTGATTCTCGTGACCGAAAAATGATGACAATCACCTATGTTAATTCTCGTGACGCCAGAACGCACTTTAATGTTCTTGAAAGATATGGAAAATACACATTGATTGAATGTATTTTGGAAACAGGTCGGACTCATCAAATAAGAGTACATCTTTCAAAAAATCGTCATCCTGTGGTAGGCGATAAAACTTATGGCGTAAAAAAAGAAGAATTTAACCTTGCGGGACAACTTTTGCACGCATATAAAATTGGGTTTATTCATCCGAAAACAGGTGAATATATGGAGTTTTTAAGTGAACTTCCGCCGTACTACCAAAAAATCCTTAAATATTTAAGAAATTTGTAGACAAAGAGAAATTGATTTGATATAATGTAGATGTGAGAGTGTGTTCTCGCATCTATTTTTGTGTACAAAAATAGATTTTGACAAAATGATAACGAAATTTAAGTGTTTGGAGGAACGTCAATGAAACATTTGTTGGGACTTAAAGAAACATCAGAAATCGAAATACAGCAAATCCTTTCCGATGCATTCGAAATGAAAAAAATCCTTGTGCAAGATGAAAAAAAGGGAAAATTGCTTGTTGGAAAAAGTGTCATAACCGTGTTCTTTGAAAATAGTACAAGGACCCGTTTGTCGTTTGAACTTGCCTCGAAATATCTCGGTGCAACGGCGGCGAATATTGCTGTTGCAAATAGTAGCGTGGCAAAAGGTGAAACGCTTATTGACACTGTTCGAACAATAGACTCTATGGCGGCAGATGTAATCGTGGTTCGGCATAGTGCCTCTGGTGCGCCGCACTTAATTTCTAAATATACAAACGCAAGTGTTATAAACGCCGGTGACGGAATGAATGAGCATCCTACCCAAGCTCTTTTGGATATGATGACAATGCAGGAAGTGAAAGGTGATATAAAAGGTTTGAAAGTTGCAATAATTGGAGATGTTAAGCATAGCCGTGTAGCACGAAGTAACATATATGGACTCAATAAAATGGGTGCAGAAGTCGTTTTGGCAGGTCCAACAACCTTGCTTCCAAACGAAATGGAACGTATGGGCGTCAAAGTTTATACCGACGTTGAAAAGGCGATTTCTGATGCAGATGTAGTAATGGGTCTTCGGATTCAGCTAGAACGTCAAAAAAAGGGACTTTTTCCTACCGTCCGTGAATATAATAAATATTTCGGCGTTAATGCAGAAAGGCTTGCACTTGCAAAACCAGATGCAATCTTAATGCACCCTGGCCCTGTAAATCGAGGCGTCGAAATCAACGCCGACTTAGCAG
>JAVXFE010000241.1:1873-3213 GCA_036658075.1 Oscillospiraceae bacterium | reverse complement strand
CTTCAGTTTTGGCGATGCAATGTTCCTAACAGACAATATTAAAGGAGAACCAAACAATGTTTAAAGTATTAAAAAAACAAGGCAATGCACGTCGAGGTGAGTTTCACACCGTCCACGGAGTTATACAAACCCCCGTTTTTATGAACGTTGGAACCGTTGCAGCAATCAAAGGAGCCCTTGACACATTTGATTTAGAAAACATAGGCTGTCAGGTGCAACTTTCAAACACATATCATCTGCACTTACGACCGGGCGATGATGTCGTTCGTGACATGGGCGGACTTCATAAATTTATGAACTGGAAGCACCCCATTTTGACAGATAGCGGTGGCTTTCAAGTATTTTCACTTTCAAAACTTCGAAATATAAAAGAAGAAGGCGTTTATTTTTCATCACACATAGATGGACATAAAATTTTTATGGGACCTGAACAGAGCATGCAAATTCAATCGAATTTAGCCTCCACAATCGCTATGGCTTTTGACGAATGTGTCGAAAATCCCGCTCCACATAATTACGCAAAAGACTCGGCAGACATGACTGTTCGCTGGCTTAAACGCTGTAAAATTGAGATGGACAGGCTTAATGGATTGGACGGCACTATTAACAAAAAGCAAATGCTGTTTGGAATAAATCAAGGTAGCACTTATGACGATTTAAGGATTGAACATATGAAAGAAATCGCCGAACTTGACCTTGATGGCTATGCAATAGGCGGTCTTGCCGTTGGTGAAACAACTGATGAAATGTATAGAATTATTGAGGCAGTAGAACCATTTGCCCCAATCGATAAGCCACGATATCTAATGGGTGTTGGTACACCGCTAAATATTCTTGAAGCCGTCGACCGTGGAGTAGACTTTTTCGATTGTGTTATGCCTAGCCGAAACGCACGACATGGCACTATATTTACATCAAACGGAATTGTAAACATTCTTAACGCAAAATACGAAAGAGACGACACGCCGCTTGACCCAAACTGCAAATGCCACACTTGCCAAAATTTCTCAAGGGCGTATTTGCGTCATCTTTTTAAAGCAAAAGAAATGCTCGGGATGCGTTTAGCTGTTATTCATAACCTTTACTTTTACAACAATCTTATGGCAGAAATCAGAGAAGCACTTGATAGTGACACCTTTGATGAATACAAACGTAAAAAGGTAGCAGTTTTAGGGCAAAGAGTATAAACAAAACGCAAGTCACAAAATTTGTGGCTTGCGTTTTCTATTTTATTTAATGTACAAAATTTCAGCAGTGTTTACCGCCTCATCAATCATTCTTTCTATATCCGTTAAATCTTTTTCCGCTGCAACTATTTCATATAGCTTAGGCTTTGTTTT
>JAVXFE010000241.1:0-1863 GCA_036658075.1 Oscillospiraceae bacterium | reverse complement strand
TTAGGATGTTTTGGTACAAATATAGTACAACAATCTTCAAATGGTTGGATAGATGTTTCATAGGTATCAATCTTTTTAGAAATTTGAACAATTTCCTCTTTATCCATACCGATACATGGTCTAAAAACAGGCATATCAACAGAGGCATCCGTACAATATAACCCTTCCATCGTTTGGCTCGCAACTTGTCCTATACTCTCTCCCGTGATTAAAGCTTGAGAACCTGTAGTTTTTGCAATCTTTTCTGCAATCCGCATCATAATACGACGCATAATAATAGTTAAATAATTCTTTGGGCATTTTTCAATAATATCTAGTTGGATTTCAGTAAACGACACGATGTGTAAACGAATTTGCCCTGTATATGCGGACATAATTTTAGCTAAGTCAATCACCTTTTCTTTTGCACGGTCGCTTGTATATGGGTGAGAATGAAAATGCACCGCATCTAACATAACGCCACGTTTCGCAATCATATAGCCTGCAACAGGACTGTCAATTCCGCCGCTAAGTAGCAGTGCCGCACGTCCGCTTGTTCCAATAGGCATTCCGCCTGCACCGCTAAACTTTTCAGCAAACACATACGCATCACGTCTAACTTCAACTTGTAAAACGATATCTGGTTTGTGAACGTCCACACTAAGCCCCGGAACATTCTCTAAAATCCTTCCGCCAATCTCTGCCGCTAATTGCGGCGAGTTAAGCGGAAACTGCTTATCTTCACGCTTGCATTCAACTTTAAAGGTTCGTCCCGCCGTGTCAAGTTCTTTCATACAAGCAATGGCAATTTTCGCAATATCGTCCACGTTTTTTTCACACCGTGTAACCGGGCAGATATTTACAATGCCAAAAACTTTTTGAAGGCGTTTTACAACAGCCATCATATCCGCTCCGTCACTTAGCGATTCAACATAAATTGTTGACTGAGACCGTTTAATGCTAAAATGTCCAAGTGATGAAAGCGCACTCGCAATGTTGTCGATAAGTTTTCTCTCAAACATCGGACGATTAAGTCCTTTGAGTGCGATTTCACCGTACTTCAATAATATTAAATCACAATTTTTCATTTGTTTTCTCCAATCGGTATTTTATATGATTTTAAACCCATATTTGTATTATCCCAAATTTAATTTTCTTAACCTTTTTACTATTCGTGCAAGACTTTCAATAGTTTTATCAATCTCATCTTCTGTGGTGAATTCTGACAAGCTAAATCTAATGCTTCCATCTATCATTTTTCGTTCAACGCCTAAAGCTGTCAAAACATGACTCGGCTCACGTTTATGACTACTGCAAGCACTTCCGCTTGACACATAAATGTTGTCAATCTCCAACGAGTGCAACAAAACTTCTGATTTTACACCACCAAATGAAACATTTAAAATTTGTGGTGCTGGGTTTATTGGTGTGTTAATTTGCACATTTTCTATTTTAGAAATGATACCATTTTCCAAGCGTTTCCTAAATTTTATTATTTGCGGTATGCTTGTTGGCATTTTTTGATTGCAATGCTGTGCCGCAACTCCAAACCCCGCAATACTAGCAACATCCTCTGTCCCGGGTCTAATTCCCTTTTCTTGTCCGCCGCCAAACGAAATTGCACCGAGCTTAACGCCACTTTTGACATATAATGCACCAATCCCATTCGGACCATGCACCTTATGCGAACTAATGCTTATTAAATCCACATCTAAATTATTCACATTTATAGGAACTTTGCAATATGCCTGAACCGCATCAACATGGAAAAAAGCTTCAGGTTTTTTCTTTTTTAAAATCTTTACCATTTTTTCAATAGGTTCAATTGTTCCGACCTCATTATTAACAAACATCGAAGTAACCAAAACCGTGTCATCGGAAATT
>JAVXFE010000240.1:0-3284 GCA_036658075.1 Oscillospiraceae bacterium | reverse complement strand
GATTCATTAAATTCTATAACATTTTCACTACCGCCAAATATAGTTGTAAAGCTTGACATATGATTTTCAGCAAGATTGTGTGATATAATATTTCCGCAAGTTTCACCAATACCTATACAATTGGCACTAATTCCATTAAAATGGCAGTTTTGAACAAAATTGCGTGATGCAACTAAATTACTAACTTGTGATTTTTCGCCTACTATAGAAATCCCTCTAGTACAATCTCTAAAATCCGAATATATAACACCTGATAATTTACAAAATTTAAAAGCTACTCCCATTGCTTGTATATTTTTAAAATTACAGTTTTGTACAAGTAAGTTATTACATTCAGTTGCCTCTATACCTTTTTCTACAAATTCAAAGGATATACCGTTTATGACAATATCTTTTACACGATTAAATTTAAACTTATAATCTCCGCACTCTCCGGTAATTCCTATAGTGTCATCGGCGAGTATATCTTGTGTAGGCGGATAAAAATAAATCCGTTGGTTTTTATCATCACCACACCACTCACCCGGCATATCAATTTCTTCAAAAACATTGTAATAAAAAAAGTGTGCTTTATCTTCCGGATGATTTTTTAAGTTTGTTGAAATCGGCCAACACGTTTTATCAACTTTTGTAACCGTCTGGTTTGCAGGGACAGTAATTGATTGCTTCACTTTATCGAACGATGCTTGCATATGATTAACAAACCATGTAACACTAAGTTGACCCTTGATACCAATAGTTCCTGTATCTTCCCAATTAAATGGTCTTTTATCATCAGGAATAAATTCTGCGTTTGTTGTCATGTTGCCATTTCCATCAAACCCACTTTGTAAAACGTTGCTTATATAATTTTCTCCACTATTTGGATAACGTGACAGAACTTGATTTTCACCATTAAAAGTAAGCACCGGTACTGCTCCTGCATTTCCATATGAAAATCCATTAAGTTTTGTTATTCCTAAATCGGAATAATCACAATAGTATATTTTTCCCAACGCATTTTTGTTGATTCTTCCAAATGTTGCCCCATCTGTATTTGTATTTGTTACCTGTTTAAATATATTTCCGTCAACATATTTTCCATTTCCCAAAACCACTTTTTCGTTATTATATGCACCGATAAAAAGTTTTGCACTCCCGTTTTCACCGAAAACTTCGCCTGTAAGAGATAGTGGCGTCAAAATATCGTATCTGCCTTCACGAATATATATTGCCGTCCACTCGTTTTTCTCTTTTAAAGTTAGCAATTTGTATTTTTCGATAGCTTTATTTAGAGTTAAATATGGCGAATTAATACTTCCATCATTTGCATCATTTCCAGTTTTAGATACATAAATCTCACGTTTAATTGTCGGATACGCTGGGTTTATTGTTATAAATTCACTCGGCAATTCAGCCACGGCATTTTTATATTTAGAATAATTATTTGCACCTTTCAGTGGAATATAACCATTGTTCATTTGCGTATCCGCAATACTTCCAAAGCTTATCTGAAGTTCGTTGCTAGCGTCAGTCATCTTACCTACCGGAAGCATAGTATCAAATGATGACCATACCAATAATTTAGTCTTAAAAGCTACTGTATCAATATATTTATCAAAGATATATGTATCCGTTAGGTCTGCACTACTATAAGGAGTGCAACGTATTAATTCACCATTTTCATCGCATTGCAATATTATAGGAATAAACTGAGATGTATATTTTAAAAGTTCAGAAAAATCAGCATATATATGAGTCTTATTTGACTGATTTTCTATCTTGTATGGAACCTCTCTCAATTCCGTAGTTTTCACTATTGCACTGGTTAGAGTACTAGTAATATCTCCATTCCCTCTTTTTATCGAAAGCACCATGTCTGGTTTGTATTCTGATATCCGAAACTTATAGTTATAGTTGCCATTTATATCAATATTCGTATCGCCTATATTAACTATTTTATTATTATGTTTTAACAATATAGTAACAATCCTATTTGAAATATTAGCACCTTCAACTTTACCCTTTATCTCAATCGTTTTATATGTTGAATTATAAGTTGTATCGTTATTATTGACAGCCCCAACGTTTACGCCTCTTATCATAAACGTTGGAACAATCATCGTTATAATTAAAATTAAGCATATTTTTAAAAATTTTATTCTCATTGATTACCCCAAATCATTTTACTTTTTTCGTAGGGAACCATTCCGTTTTCGCTATCCCATGAAAATATCATAATTTTTGTTGCATTCGAACAATCTGTAGCGACAGAAAAATCGGCTTTAAAAGGTTCGAGAACCGAAATGTTCTTTGTATCAATTGAAATAAGCTCATTATACGACCCAAAAACCGCCATAGATACCCATGCATTTTTTGCTATACTTTCGTCGGTCTTAAAAGTAACACTCGCACTCGCTCCGCTTGCACTAGGTGCTGTAAGGGTTGTTAAGGAGTCATCAATGTATACTGCTTTAGGACTAGATGCTATAAAATTCTTTTTGTAAATCTCTTTAATAAACTGTTCATTCATATCTGTGAAACCAACTGGCAATTCAACGCTATACTCACCACCAATCACCATATTAGAGGCATTAAGGTTAAGAATCGCATTATGTGCATTGCTTAAAATTCTTCTTGAAGTAATAAGATTTGTTACATTTTCGTTACTATGCTTTAATATAATTTTATCTAATTCTGATGCATTAATGTTTGTTTCAAAATCAATAAAAAGCTCGCCCGAGGTTTCATTAAAACTCATACTTTTAATTCCTATTAGCTTTTCCATTTGATAAATTTCTGCATTATCAAAATAAACACCATTTGTTATTTTAGTACCTTTTACAGCAACAAATCTAAAACCATTTGCCACAGATGTAGACATAATTTTATTTTCAGGTGGCACACTTCTGGTATTAAACAATTCATCGTTTAAATAAACCTTAATAGAACTTGCACCCGGTTGATAAATATACTTTATATTGTACCACGTGTTAGGTGTTAACTGTCTTTTAACCGTGTCACAGTTTGCTGTAAATGTCGTATCTGCGGGATTCGGCTTTGTGATTTTTACACTTCCAAGACCATATATCCCATCTATATTAGCCGAGCCTAAAGTTAATTCATACCTCATAGCGTTGGTCATTTCGTCAAAAGCCTCTTGTGGTAAATAAAGATCGACTTTCGCTATAATTGTTCTGTCATCTTTCATACCATATTGCGAATAAGTATCTCCACCCCATTCCACGTTATTTGTTAATTGACATCTCGGATTTCCCGTTCCCGGCGTAGCAGTAAACTTCATA
>JAVXFE010000239.1:0-3288 GCA_036658075.1 Oscillospiraceae bacterium | reverse complement strand
GGAAATTCCCTTTTATGATATTTGGACTTCCCGGTGCGGCACTTGCGATGTATATGTGTGCAAGAGATTCTAAGAAAAAGGTTGCCGGAGGATTATTATTATCCGCTGCGGTTACGGCAATGTTAACAGGTATTACAGAACCTCTGGAATTTACATTTTTATTCGTTGCACCAGTTTTATATGCAATCCATTGTGTGCTTGCGGGATTGTCGTTTATGTTAATGCATGTGTTAAATGTTACGATTGGAATGACGTTTTCCGGCGGAATTATCGATTTTGTTCTGTTTGGCATAATGCAAGGTACGGCAAAAACAAACTGGATGATGATGTTACCAGTAGGTGTGGGGTATTTTGCCATATACTTTATGTTGTTTAAGTATATGATTAAAAAGTTTGATTATATTACTCCTGGGCGTGAGCCTGATGTAGTGGAAACGAAACTGTATAATCGAAGTGATTATAATGAAAAGAAAAGTGGCGTTCTTAATAAAAAAGCAGAGATTAAGGCGTCGCCACAAATGATTGTTGAAGCCTTAGGAGGGGAAGGAAATATAATAAACCTAGATTCCTGCGCAACCCGCCTTAGGGTGACGGTTGCGGATAGCGAGAGGGTGGATGAGGTAGAGTTAAAAGCCACCGGGGCTGCGGGCGTAATCAAAAAAGGCAATGGGATTCAAGTAATATATGGTCCACGAGTGACGGTGATAAAATCTGAAATTGAAGAATATTTAGAATAAGAAAAGACCTCATATGTTTCTAATCCGCCCAACGCACACGTGTGCGTTGGGCGGATTAGGTTAGCATGTGAGGTTTATTTATTCACCATATAAAACCAAGGTCGTAAGAGGTGGAATGTTGACCTCTGAACCAACAACTAAAGCGGCGTCGGTGGGGACAACTTTTGTGGTAACCGAACTTGAATTTCCAAAAGTGTAATACGTTCCGGAAATCAAGTCTTTGTATGTGCCGGTTAAATTTAAAGAGGTCGGTAGCTTATACGACTTTGTGGCAGAAGAGTTTGAAATTATCTTATATTTTCCATAATCCACGTGGGTTAAGCCTCTGGCATCAGGTTCTATCCAATCCTCAAATATTTTTGCGGAGGAGTGCTTATCATAATTTTTCGTTGTATGATGGAACAGCATCGACACATCTCCCGAGGCTGTAACATTTTTCCCGAGTGACATAAATATTTTATCATCATTATTTTTTACGACTATAGATAAGGTGTTATTATCAACCCATGCATAATTGTCGATTTTAACATCATCCATCAAAAAGCTATAGTTTGAAATATCGTACTGTTTTACATTCTTTAATATATCGTGATAATTAAAGCACATTGCGGATATATCCAGAATATTTTCATAGTAGTTTTTGTTGTCGCTATAGAAAAGTTCTTTTTCTTCAAAGTTCCCATGAGTAAGATAAATTTCTGCGATTTTTAATGCGGTGGGGTTAGCCAAAACCGTCATTGCGTACACGTCAATAGGGTAGTGAAGTGTTTCGGTTTTATTTCGACCGTCGCCAAAAAGTTCAGTATACACTGTTGAAGTGGTAGAATGCGTATTAGCAATAGAATAATATTTGTCTACCATAGAATAAAGGTTTGAAACGGCAGTGTCAAAAGCTTTTATCTTATCGGTATTACCTTTGAAATAATATCTTCTTGCCATGTTTGCGATATCTCCTGCAATCACAAGAGAATCGGAGTTATAATCATTAACGGATTCGCTCTTTAAAATTGCAGGAACGTTTGCCTTTAGTCCGGCGTTTATGAGGCTTTCAACGGTATTAATGTCATACGCCAAATCGTTGTTTAACTGACTTATGTTCAAGTTTGCGGCTAACCTAAGGGCAATATTCCCACGTGAAGTGTCGGCAGAATAGTAGTCACGCATTGATGTGAACATGTTTGCCCACGCCGTACGTCTTTCAATATCTTGAACGCCGTCACCGTCAGAGTCTATAGACTTTTCGAGATATTTATAGGAGACTATGCTGTCACTAATCATATTTGCGGCGTATACAGCGGATAAAAGACCGTTTTTGAATTCTGTTTCAGTGGCAGGCGCGCGGTTTGGACCGCCAATCCATTTTTCATCAGTGTCAGAAAAACCACCATTAGAGCCTTGGGCCCGAACAAGAAAATCGATTGCGATTATTATACGGTCGAGAAGTTCGGACTTTTCAGCTTCACTAAGCATTAACTCATCGTAATTTTCGTAGGCGGTGGCAAATATTCTAAGGATGTTAAGTGACGACATGTCGTCACTTAACATATCCGCATAATATATGTCTTTGGAGTTTTCGGAATCATTAAAAACATCCGCTTTCCACGCAGTGGAATTTGTTGTCATTCCGTCTAAATATATTGGATAATTCTTATCGTTATAAACCTGTCGCATTTTAACGGTTTTAAGGGCGGCTTGGATATTTTCAATCATTTTATCATGTTGTCGGGTTAATTCTTCAGAGTTTGCGAGGCTGTATTTTGGAGGAGGAATAGTGGCAGAACCAGCGGTTTCAACTTCTCCGAATTCTTTGAAATCGTCAGGGTTAAAGTTTGGAGAGGTCGTCATATAGCATGCATAGATTCCACGGCTATCTGATTTTTGCTCCTTTAACAAGCGGGAGTCGCCTTTCTCGTATCCTCCACGGCTGTAAAGGGCTAAACTAACGTTATTTTTGCCATTTGTGTATTCTTGTGGAACTTCATAGGTGTAATAGATAAATCCGCCTTCGAATTGTGGCGCGTCGCTCATTTCGTTAATTTCGAGAGCTTTTGTACGGCGTGGGATTTCGCCTGAATAATCTAAATCGGCGTTTGGTTCAGCTATGAATAAAGTACCGCTTCCACGGTCACCGCCCCATAATTTAATTGTGATGTAATTTGTTGCGGTTGGGTCACATTCAAGGTTTATTAGCATAGCACCATCTTTTTTAAGCGTGCGATATGCAAGAATCTGGTTGTCGACAATATTACGTTTTATGTTGCTTCCCCGAACGATATCGAATTTGTGTGCGTTTTCACTTTCGGAATTCCCAATATCGATAAAGCCGTTAAAGTTTTCGGCGTTTAGGTTAGGTGCGTCTTGTGCCTGCACTACAAGCGAAAGTTCCTTTTCAAAGGTCGCATTTCCAGAACGAATTGTTCCGATTGCCTTAAAGGATTTGTCGCCCTCAAACCAGCGTGGACGGATAACTTCTCCGGTTTTTGTGATATAATTATAAGATTCATATGCTTCGGTTTCGGCGGCGTGAGTAGTGTCATAAACTTTCCAGGAC
>JAVXFE010000238.1:0-3313 GCA_036658075.1 Oscillospiraceae bacterium | reverse complement strand
CACGATAAATATTATCGCCGTTTTCGTCAATCGCATTTATAATAGGTTCGCTCATGATACCTTTATCCGCAACGCCGTTAACGTTTCCGGCTTCAGATAAAGTAACTTTTAAAGCTATCAGTGACGGCGTTTGGCTTCCATCTTTTATGTCATATACAAGAATATTATGCTTTTTATCATTTTCGATACGATACTTTGAAAGATATTCAACGTCACTATAATTTTTATCGTCACTTGGGATTGCAAGCCCTTTTACTCCGCCCGACAATAAAATAGCGGGGTTTTCATATCCCGGAACAACTAATCCCGGTTGTGTCATCGACTGGGTGTCATGCTTAAACACGCCTTCTGTGTATTCAAACATTGGAACCATTTTCTTCATTGATTTAACTTCGCCATCAGCGTTAAATTCAATATTCACGACCTGGTTTTTATATTCGAGAATCTTATTATTAAGGTCTTTCTCGTTATATTTTATATTATCAAGCCTAACTTTAGAGCTTATGCGATATTCAAAGATACTCTCGTTTTGTATCATTCTATCCCGAACCCAATAATAAAGCTGACCTTGAATCGAGCCTAAGTTTCCAGCCGTTACGGTTCTGATGGTCCAATTATTTTCAAGCCCTCCATCTTTTGCAAGTCCAACAACGTACGCATATACGCCATTTTTGGAGTTCCCACAATCCGCATAAACCGCCTTTTTATCCTCGTTTAAGAATAACGATACCGTCATTCCCACTTCCACGTCAAGGTTAACCACGCTTCCGTCCATTTTTGTTATTGCCTCATACTCGTTGCCGTCTATAGTAATATATTTTCCGTTTTCACGAGTTGATTCCACGACACCGTCTACGATATTTTTAGTTAGGACTACATTTATGATTTTGTTGTCCTTGCTTTTTTCAACGGACACTACACTGTTTGTGCTAATCGCTTCGGATGAAATTTTATTCCCTTCCGTATCACGGACAACATATGTAATCATGTCATCTAAATCGTCAATGTGAAGTCCTTGTTCGTCTTGTCCAATATATGTTTTGTATTCAATGTTATATCCTTTTTTACTCGTATTATCGACAACATACGAGTTCTTTTCATGGAAAAATAATACATCAAACTTGCCATCACGGTTGTTGTCCACAATGGTTATATTGCCGTTTTTAAGCTTTAAATCATTCTCGATAAAGTTATCGACACCTGCCATGTTGTATACAAAGCTAAATTCGTCTGACAACTTCCGCACTATAGAACTTCTATCCTTTTTAACGGTAATTCCGCTCATGCTTATATTTTCAACATCACCAGCATCATATGTAAACACCGTGTTAGAATCTCTATATGGATACGCACTTACAACTTCACTTTTTAAAGAGTCGGTCGTATACCAATATTCTACCGTTTGCCCGAGAAGCCGACTTGCATCAACCCCGTTATTTTTAAACTCCTTATCATCAAGGCAAATGACCTCATCATTTTTATCACGAGTGCCATTTATGTGTGTAATCCCATCAGAAGTTATCACACCGGTGGTAAACGCCAACTTCTTTTTATCAAGCATATCACCTAAAAGTGTATGATTTTCGTCTATTTGATAAGATTTATCCGTATCGGTATATGTCGCCTTCATAACAGGTGTGTCGAGTGTCTCATAAATCATATTTACGAAATCACTCATAACGACAGGGTCTTCCATCTTATTACTTCCTCGCACTATACCTTTTTGAGTAGCCACAGTCCAATATCCGTTAGGATATCCGCCCTTTTCTTCAGCTATAAACTGATGTCCAATAAGTGAGACGAAAGTTTTTGCCGCTTCGGCGTATGTCATTTTAGCTTCCGGCGTAAAAGTTCCATCGCCGTTGCCTTTCATTGCACCTGTTAAATATGCCTTTGTTATTCCATCAAAATACGTATGCTCTGGCGGAACATCACTAAAAATCTGACCCATGTCGGTGCTGTTATCAGTAACATAAAACATCTTTGCCACCACATCTGCCATTCTTCCTCGTGATATAAGCTCACCGTTATCTATTTCACCACTTAAAATCCCAAGTGCCTGAATACGGTTTAGATAAAGATTGTTATCATTATTTGCGTTGGTGCCTTCTGCTCCCACCACCACAAAATTACTTAGCATAACAGTTATTGCAATTATTAATGCAAGCGTCTTCTTCATAAACTTCTCCTCCTTTAAACAAATGCCTTTTGGTAACTCAATTATTATGTGTCTATTGTATACGTTCTTAAATAAATTTTCAAGATGAAAAACTTAATCTGCATATAGAAATTCTTTATCCTCATGCAAAATACTGCCGTTTTATCGCTATTTTATGCTTAAATATTTCCCATAATATTCATAATTCATAATCATTTACTAACCTCTCTCTTTGCGTTTATTTTTAAATTAAATTCCATTTTGTCGTTTGGCTTTAATATAGGTAAGGCCCCATTCTCTTTCGCAATAGACACCATATCATAATATCCGTTTGTG
Organism: Oscillospiraceae bacterium; assembly: GCA_036658075.1. Classification (GTDB taxonomy): domain Bacteria; phylum Bacillota; class Clostridia; order Monoglobales; family Monoglobaceae; genus JAVXFE01. The sequence goes on along the minus strand of JAVXFE010000238.1, from coordinate 819 downwards.
GGTTCTAAGGCACAGTTATAATCGCCCCGAAAGCCACCGCACGTTACCCAAAACCCCAAGTACGGAAGAGCGTTTGCATCATACCTAAACCAAATCCGTGTCTCACTTTTGGGATAATAAACCCCACAAACCCCATTTTTGATTTTGCCTTTGACATAATATTTTTCCATCGTTTTTGATTTTTTTGACTGCACTCGATTTAAGAAATAGCTTTCGCCTTTCATGGTTTTTGTTAGTGGATACGAATGCAAAGTTTTGGCGGTGCCTAATCTTTCACTATCCTGCACAACCATAACCGTTTCAGTTTCAGGTGGGAAGAATATCTCCATATCCTCGGTGCAATTTAACAAACAGTGCATAGTCCAAAAACACGGAAATTCATAATCGCCTATATTTTCGATAGTATACGCAAGGTTAACTTCATCACATTTTATCGAAATTGTCTTTTTAAATTTATAAGGAAGAACTTTTCCATAACCCAAAAGACTTATGCCATCTTTAATTTCAGTATATGAAAGAGGCATGGTCCACACCTCTCCGTGGTCGGGATAATCGACTTCACGGTCGTTTAAAAAGAATTTCTCTTTGTCAATATTCGGAAAGGCGTCATCAAACCCCGATGCATCGAACTTCGAAAAGTCGCTTCCGCATTTTGGAATCTCATATATATCTTGTTTGTTTTGAAAGAGCATTTCCGCCTCGGTCGGCTTATAAAAAATCGACGATATTTTACCGCCTAATTTTGGTATAACTCGAACGCTTAATTCGTCAGACTCTAAGACAATTGTCTCTATTCCTTTAAAAATCTCTGTTTTCATA
>JAVXFE010000237.1:0-3317 GCA_036658075.1 Oscillospiraceae bacterium | reverse complement strand
GCAAAGGAATATTAGTAATAACAGGAACAGGAAATAAATCAGAAGAAAGATCATCTATAAAATCATGAAAAACAGGACAAATCACACCACCAAGATTTAAAACAGAAGTTGCTTCCGGCTTAAACGCTTTCAAACTATTCGCCGTAGTAATTACTTTATCAATTACTTCAGTAGAAACATAGCCAACACCCGCCATAATTTTTATTGGTAGTTTAGCGGAAAATTTAGCCGCATCACAAATGGAATCACAAAGACTAGTGAACGTTTCCGGTTGTGTCATCAATACACCGCAAGCCGTGAGCACAGCCGCCACAACAGCAGCCGAAGCAAGCGAAACAAGCGTGATAGCAAAAGCATAAGAAATCGGTGAAATCAATGTACAAAAAACAATTGCCAAAACTAGAATTATTGCAATCACACGTTTAAATTTTTTCATAAGACCTCCAAAAAAAGCGCCGGAAGAACTCCGGCGCTAGTCAGTCAATCGCCTATTTGGCAATTTTTTTCACGTACTTAATGGCATACGCAATTGCAATCGTCGCGCCAAGAAGCGGAATAACAATAGGAACAATGGCGGCTACCATACCAATGGTATCAGTAACCATCTGCGTGATACCGGCAGTAAATGCCGTAGTAATAGAACTAATGGCACTTACACCCTCTACAGCACCAACAACTAAATTATCAGACATAATATTAACCCCTTTCAATAAATTTCAGCCATTTATATAAAGTGCTACTGAGCAGGGAAAATGCAAGCCCAATGCACAGACCGACAATGCAGCCAAGCGAAAAAAAATAGACATAATCAGAAATTGTCATACTACCACTTCCACCAATTTAAAATTTTTGAAAGCATAAAACCCGCCACCATACCCACCGAAAGAATCAAGCCGGAGAAACCAAGCTCCAAAGCCTGCACAATCGGCAAAATATCAACAGGCGGAACTTCCGGAATTTGTGTAACTTCCTGTACAGAAAATTCAGCAGTAGAATCTACTGTATTTGTCAAGATTTCGCTATTCAAATCAATCCCTCCAGTGAAGCTTCTGCGTTAAGGCTCGAAAAACTCGCCTTAAAGCAGAAGCCTATTCAAATAATTGATACGTATCATATAGCTTTGCTTTCCTAGGACTGTAACGAAAAAAACTACTACCGATTTTTAAACGGCAAGGGTACCAATAGGTTATATCTAAAAATAAGCCGCCAGTAATAAAACTTAAAAGCTTACCGAACCACTTATAATTGCGAACAGAACGATGTTTGTGTTCTTCTTCAATCTGTCCTAAAATTTGTTTATCAAGTTGCTTGTCCATTTGCGCTATCAATAAAATCTCATAGCCTAATTTGCGATGTTGAGAGAAAAATGTTAACCAATCCATACGGTCGCTATTATTCCATGCGCGGGGGTTAAAGAGCATACCGCATTCATCAATAATCAATAATGTCTGATGCTCCTTGAAAGCAACATGATGCTCTTTTGCAAACTGTTTCAGATTTTTAACAGTCAAATTCTTATTTTCACAGTAATAATAAGTACCCTTTGGACGCTTTTTAAAATATCCGGCATCTATCGGAAAATTACCAATTACATTAAAACCAGAGTACAAATAATCAATCAATTGATAAGCTGCATGTAAACTTTTTCCACTGCCGGGTGTACCGGTATACAGAACAATCATTTTAAACCTCAAAATCTACCGGAAAGAATATTTATCTGCTAAATCAATATAATCGGATTTTGAAAGCAATTCTTTTTGACGTTCATTCAACGGACGAACCGAAACATTGCCTATCAGCCGTGTAATATCGCCGCCCTGCAATTCAATCAAAGTGCGAATGCTGCTGCCGGCTTGATTGTAAACATACTTTTCTAGGCTTTCAAGATTATAATCAAGGCCGCCTTGATATGCCATTTTGATTTGTTCCGCATCACCGAGAAACGTTTTCCACCATGGTTTAAGCACCATTCTATCAGCATTTTTACCATCGTAATTTGTCCAGTAACGCAACTGATTGCGCATAATACCACAATATGTTTTCCCGATATCGCCAAGCTTCAACCAAGAATCTATAAAACTTTTACCCGCATCATTTCGCATCTGAAATTCACAACGCACCCAGTTAATCGGAACGGTTTCAGAATCAACACCGCTTTCAATACGTTCTAGTGATTTATCATAAATACGAAGTCGAAAATCACTTGTAGGTGAACCGAACATGATACTATTTTCTCTGTTGCCTTGGCTAACAAGATAAATCTTCCATCGGCTAATATATTGTTGTTTGATAGTTGCAATTTGCATTTTTTTAATATCAAGTAAGCCAAAACTATCACAAGCAATATCTAAACGTGAAAAATGCAAAGATTTGAAATTTGAACGTAATTCTGCTATGTACTGTTGCCAAGTATATTCCAAATTTATAGTTTCCCAAAAACGGCAGCCACTACCAGAAAATTGAACAAAAACATCATCACGACCGCCGAAACAATATGTAATACCGTTTTTATTCCAACTTTCTTCATATCCGTAAAAAGCTTTTTTGCCAACATAATCAACCGAACCACACCCAAGGTGCAAGACGATTTCAAGCCAGTCACGCAAACAAAGCTTTGAAGTGTTTTCAATTGTCAAATTATCAAGTTTAATTGTAAAACAAAGATAATCGACAAGGAGGTTAAGTTCGTATTTTTGCGACAAAATCAAAACCCCCATAAACCCGCAGTACAATGCGGTTTGTCAGCATTTGCATGTGGAGTTGTACCCCCGTGCTACATAACGGGGGTTTTGCTCGCTAAAGTGAGCAAAAAGCAGGACGGCGCAAGAACATAACAATGAAAGGTTTAAAAACATTGCCAAGGACCCACGCCGCCCATGAGGAACGGTTAAACAATATCGACGCTCTCGACAAAGCCTGTGCGATTGCAAAAAAATTTAAGTTCTTTTCCAAGCGCTTTAGAGTAATCACCGCCAAATTTTTCAAAGGCAGGATTCGCCGTGTTGACATCAACATACATCTCATAGCAAGCGCAACCGATAACGTTTGAACCGGGGCGAGCTTCTTCTACACACTGCAACAGCAAAGCATCATAAGGCTTGCCGGACTTTTTTGATTTTTCACCGAAAATGTGACGAACGCCAAGTAACTTAATCATCGTGTACCTCCATAAAATAAAAGAATGAATAAAAATAGGGAAAATCCGTCGTTTTGCCCCTTGCGTTACATGTTACGCCTCGCGCACGGACTAATTCTTTGATTTGCCCCTTGATTATTTCCTCATTAAATTGTATAATTTTCTCAGACATGGTTTGTAG
>JAVXFE010000236.1:0-3324 GCA_036658075.1 Oscillospiraceae bacterium | reverse complement strand
TGACCAAATTAGAATTGAAACTATTAAGCCTTTAAAAACCACCATAAATAACAATGTTAAATTTGATGAGGATAAAAGATATATTGTTGCTAATATAAATAATACGAGAGCGGTGTTTGACAAAATCAAAGGTGTGTTTTCATCGATATGCTGTGACAACAAAGAATATTTCGTTGCACCTATGCAGTATAATATTTGGCGTGCGCCCACCGACAATGATAACGGAATCAAAGAACAATGGCTTCGTGCAGGCTATAATCGAGCGTTTACAAAAATGTATAGTTGTAAAATTATAGACAGTTGCATCGTAGTAAAATTTTCCATGGTTTCTAATGCCAATAGGCCTATTATGGACATTGTTGCGGAATATTCATTTGATGAAGATGGCAGACTGCATGGTAATATTAAGTGCATACGCAATAAGGAAATGGTGTTTTTGCCACGGTTTGGTATACGGCTGTTTTTAGATTATCATATGGAAAATGCAACTTATACCGGATATGGAGCGGGCGAAAGTTATATTGATAAATGTCAAAATAGTTATTTTGGAAAATTTTCTGCTACTGCTGATGAAATGTTTACTGATTATATTATTCCACAAGAAAACGGGGCAAGGTATGGCGTTGAAAAATTATTAATAACAGGTGAAAAAAAGAGCATGAGTTTTTTAGCTGAAAAACCGTACTCGTTTAATTTATCGCATTATACACAGGAAGAACTTTTTAAAAAAGGTCATAATTTCGAATTAAATAAGTCGAATTATACTATTTTGTGTTTTGATTATTTTAATTCGGGGATTGGCTCCGGGTCGTGTTGCACAACTTTAGATTCTAAATACCAGCTAGATGATGAAACCTTTGAATTTAACTTTTATCTAAAAGTTAAATAGCTAATATGTTCTAGAAATAATATGTAATAGTGCTATTTAGGACGTAATAATGCTGGATTGCTAATAACGCTTGACAGGTCTTTTCCTGTCGAGTATTATTAGAAAATATAATAGTAAAAGGAGAAATTTTCTATGGAGATAATGAAAAAGATAATGGCTAAAAATTGTGATATGTATGAGAACGAAACGCCAACGATTGTGTTTTTAGGCGATAGCGTCACGAACGGCTGTTTCGAACTCTACAAAACCGATGATGGCTGCATTGATACACGATTTATTTTAGATGAAGCATATCATAATAAGCTTAAAAATATGCTTAACAGATTATACCCAAATGTGCCGATAAACATTATAAATGCAGGCATAAGCGGTGATTGTGCGGCGGGTGGATGCAAACGTTTAGAACGTGATGTCCTACGGTTTAACCCGGATTTGGTTGTGGTATGTTATGGACTTAATGATTCACAAAAAGGCGTTGATGGTTTAACAGAATACGCAACATCGCTAGACGAAATTTTTAAAAAGATTGAGTGTGAATGCATATTTATGACGCCAAATATGATGGCAACAAATATTGATGGTGAAATATTTGATGCGGATATTCTTGAAATAGCAAAAACGATTACAAATATTCAAAACAGTGGAATCATGGATAAATATATGGATACGGCACGTGATAGCTCTAAAAAAAATAATGTAACCGTTTGCGACTGCTATTCTATATGGAAAATGCTGTTTGAAAACGGTGTTAATATTACAAAATTACTTGCAAATAGGCTGAACCATCCAACTGAAGAAATGCACAATCTTTTTGCAGTAGAACTATTAAAAATAATATTAAATTAATAATAAATTTAGGAGGAAAAACTATGTATACACCAAAATATTCAGTAATTTTATCAAACGTGGGAAGTTGTAGCGACAGGTATGTTTCAGGAGGATATTCAAACCCGTTTACAACGGCTGAACTTTTCGACAGAGTGGCTTCAATCGATAATGTTGAGGGCGTGGAACTCGTTGCCACATGGCACGTTACCACTGAAAACGTAAAAGAGATTAAGGCACAGCTTGAAGATAAAAACCTAAAGCTTGTTTCAATAATTCCCGACCACTTTGGAACCATGAAATGGGGCAAAGGTGCGTTTTCATCAAAAGATGAAAATATTAGAAAAATGGCGGTTTCGCACACAAAGGATATGATAGATGTAGGGCGTGAACTCGGGTGCGATACTATTAGCTTGTGGCCCGGACAAGATGGATACGATTATAGTTTTACCGCCGATTATGCACAGGAGCGGACATGGTTTGAAGATGGTGTTCGTGAATGTTGTGACTACAAAAAAGATATGAATATCTCGATTGAATATAAGCCAAAAGAGCCTAGAAACCGCAGTTATCCATCAAATGTTTCATCAACGCTACTCATGGTTAATGAGATAAATCGTGAAAATTGTGGCGTTACTATTGACTATGGTCATGCTGTTGTTGCGTATGAAAATGTTGCAGAATCTGTGGCTATACTTAAAAAATATGGTGATAAACTTTTCCATATGCACATGAATGACAATTATGGTTTTTGGGATGATGATATGATTACAGGGTCGATAAACACGATTGCATACTTAGAGCTTTTATATTATCTAAAGAAAACGAATTATAACGGTTATCTTTCTATGGACCAATATCCGTATCGTGAAGATGGAAAAAGAGCCGTTGAAGAGAGCATAAAGTGGCTTATAAAACTTAACGAAATTGTTGATAGAATGGACACGAATGAAGTTGAATCAATAATACATTCAGGAGATGCAACAAACGCAACGGCAATGATACGGAAATATATGTTTGGAGTCTAATATGTATAAAGAAGATAAATGCAGGGCTGAAAAATATCGAGACATGTTACTAGAAGAAACAGAAAATTTCATAATTAAAATGCGTGAAGATTCCGTTAAAAAACGTGAAGAATTCATAAAAAATAAAAATCAAGATGAACTTAGAGCCGAACTTAAAAACATGCTTGGTTATCCACTTTGTGATTATAAAAAAAGTGAAGTTGTGGGAAATATCGAGCTTATTGACGTTGATGAATATAGCGAAATCTATAGAGTTTTTGTCGAATGTTTAGAGGGCGTTCATTCATATGGACTGTTGTTTTTACCGAAAAATTGCGAAAAAAGCGACCTAATAATTGCTATGCATGGTAAAGAAGGGACACCGGAAATTGCCTCATCTTTTTATGATAGTTGTAATTATAACGATATGGTTTTACGGATTAGAAAACGAAACACGGCGGTCTATATCCCACAACTATTGCTCTGGAATGAGCGATATGGAGCGTGTCCTGATAACGAGAAAATGGACGTCGACCTAAAACAATTAGGCGGAAGTAACGCAAGCTTAGAAGCCTTTAAGATTATGAAAACCCTTGATTTTAT
>JAVXFE010000235.1:0-3335 GCA_036658075.1 Oscillospiraceae bacterium | reverse complement strand
GACAAAAAAATCGATTTCGATCGAAAAAGAAATCTAAATACACAACCGACACATAATAACCTTATACCAATTTGGAATAAGATTATTATGTGATAACGAGAGATGATACTGCATGGATACTAAACAATTGTACTCAAAAGTCAAAAACCCCAAAATCCGCATATATAGCGGACTTTGGGGGTTTATTTTGTCTACTCCCACTCGATAGTTGCGGGTGGCTTACTTGTTATATCGTACACTATTCGGTTAACAGAACCGACCTCATTTACTATACGCCTCGAAACTTTATCCAAAACATCATATGGAATTTTTGCCCAATCTCCTGTCATGAAATCCGTTGTTGTCACCGCACGGAGGGCAACGGTATAATCGTATGTTCTCTCATCGCCCATAACGCCAACGCTTCGCATGTTAGTAATAACAGCAAAATATTGATTTAGTTCACGGTCGAGTCCAGCTATTGCAATTTCCTCACGGAATATTGCATCAGCTTCACGCAATATTTCAAGGCGGTCACGTGTAATGGCACCGATACAACGAATCGCAAGTCCTGGACCTGGGAAAGGTTGCCGCCAAACAAGATTTTCAGGGATTCCAAGTTCAAGGCCCAGTTTTCGAACCTCGTCTTTAAACAGATTTCTAAGAGGTTCAATAATCTCTTTAAAATCAACATAGTCAGGAAGTCCGCCAACGTTATGATGGCTTTTTATCACAGAAGCATCTCCCGCTCCGCTTTCAATAACATCAGGATATATTGTGCCTTGTACCAAATAATCTACCGTACCAATTTTCTTAGCTTCTTCTTCAAAAACTCTAATAAATTCTTCACCAATAATTTTGCGTTTTTCTTCCGGTTCGCTCACCCCTGCAAGCTTATCCAAAAATCTATCAACGCAAGTCACACGAATAATATTCATGTCAAACTCTTTTGTAAACACTCTTTCTACATCGTCACCCTCGTTTTTCCTAAGAAGACCATGGTCAACAAAAATGCAGGTTAGTTGCTTTCCGATAGCTTTATGTAAAAGCACAGCAGCAACGCTACTATCCACGCCGCCCGACAAAGCACAAAGCACCTTTTTATCTCCGATTTTCTCTTTTGCCGCTGCAATATAGTTTTTGGCATAATCCGCCATTGTCCAATCGCCAGTACAGCCACAAATTTTATATAAGAAGTTTTCAATCATCTTTTTTCCAAACGGTGTATGATTAACTTCCGGGTGAAATTGTACGCCGTAAAAGTTCTTTTGTTTGCATTCGTATGCAGCAATAGGACAATCGGCAGTCTTTGCAATAACTTCAAAACCCTCTGGAATTTTTTCCACTTTATCGGTATGACTCATTAGGCATTCTGACTTCCCTAAAATTCCATCAAACATTTCACTTTTTCCAAGTTCGATATCGATTACTCCGTATTCACGAGTGTCGGCGTGATGTACATGTCCGCCAAGCATCATGCTCATCATCTGTGCGCCATAACATATCCCTAAAATAGGTATTCCGAGATTAAAAATCTCCGCATCAACTTTTGGTGCTTTTTCATCATAAACGCTGTTTGGTCCCCCTGTAAAAATTATACCAGTCGGGTTATATTTTTTAATTTCATCTATTGACTTTGTGTACGGAATCACAACACAAAAAACACTTGCCTCACGCACTCGTCGTGAAATAAGCTGGTTATACTGACCGCCAAAATCGATTACAACTATCGTTTGATTCTGCATAATAAGCTCCTCCTAAATTTTCTTTTATCTATAGTTAAAAATTACCTCTTGAATTTATTTTACTCCACGCCGTTCCAAAAAATTTATTCCACGCCGTTCCAACAATACGTACAGAGGTTTTCAGGCGGAAGCCCAACCGCTTCTAACATATCGTCAAGACGGTGATATCTAAGCGTTGTAAAGTTAAGTTCACGGCAAATTCCATCTAACATCGCCGCATAATTTTTACTTTCAGGGTTTGCATAATCCGCCAACAACTCCGCTGAAACGTTATCGCCTTCTCTTTGTTGTATAACTCGACGAGTTATTAAATCAAGGTCTGAACGGCTTCTTGAAAAGTTAAGATACTTACAGCCAAACAAAAGCGGTGGGCATGCAGGTCGCACATGGACTTCTTTAGCGCCGCTTTGATAAAGAAACTCGGTGGTTTCTCTAAGTTGCGTTCCACGAACGATTGAATCATCAATAAGTAGCAACTTTTTGTCCTGTATAAGTTCCTGAATCGGTATTAACTTCATTTTTGCAATCAACGCCCGCTCCGCCTGAATAGCCGGCATAAACGACCTTGGCCATGTTGGCGTGTATTTTATAAACGGTCGTGCAAACGGAATCCCGCTCTTGTTTGCGTACCCAATAGCATGTGCAATCCCCGAATCAGGTACCCCGGCAACCAAATCCGGTTTAACGTCATCACGCTCTGCCAACTTTGCCCCACAATTATAACGCATAGTTTCAACGGTTATTCCTTCATACACAGAAGTTGGATAGCCATAATAAATCCATAAAAATGCACACATCTTCATTTTCTTTCCGGGTTTAACAAGGGTTTCAACGCCATCTGATGTCATAAACGCAATCTCGCCAGGACCTAACTCACGCAAAGTCGTATATCCCAAATTTAAAAAGGCAAAGCTTTCAAAAGAGGCACAATACGCCCCATCTTTTTCTCCAATAATAAGAGGCGTTCTTCCAAATTTATCACGTGCGGCGTATATTCCATTTGCAGTGAGTATAAGCATCGTCATAGACCCTTTTATCTGCTCATAAACATATTGTATTCCTTCAATCATTGTGGCCTTTTGGTTAATAAGCGATGCAACTAATTCGGTTTGGTTTATACTTCCGCCACTCATTTCTAAAAAATGAGTACCGCCATTGTCAAACACATCTTGAACAAGCTCGTCCACGTTATTGATAAGTCCAACTGTGGTTATTGCAAAATTCCCCAAATGAGAACGCACAATTAGTGGCTGTGGCTCGTTATCAGAAATACAACCTATCCCTGTATTTCCCTTCATCTGATTTACATCACGTTCAAATTTTGTTCTAAACGGTGAGTTTTCAATATTATGAATAGCACGATTAAAACCTTTTTCGCTATATACTGCCATTCCTCCACGCTTTGTTCCTAAATGTGAATGATAATCCGTTCCAAAAAACAAATCAAAAACGCAGTCCGTCTTTGACGCAACTCCAAATATTCCACCCATGTATGTACCCCTTTCAAAATGCAAATCTAATCTAATGTCTTCATAATTTATAATAAATTTGTCTTCATTTTATCCACTTCAAGCCCTTTAAGTAAAGCCACATAATACGCAAATAATTGTA
>JAVXFE010000234.1:0-3348 GCA_036658075.1 Oscillospiraceae bacterium | reverse complement strand
ACACCCTTCGGGTCTACCGTCTAAAAGGGTGCACGGATTGCCGACTGCCATGATATTATTCATTTATTGCCTCCGTTTAAAGCAGTTTTAGTTTATAAATACCGTTGATTTCGTTACAATTTTCATTACAATTTTTAATAAAATGCCTGCTCGCAATCGCCAATATGTGCACATTTTTACCGAACCGTGACTTTATATGTGTTTTACTAAAACACCAGCTTAGGACTATATAAAGCCTAAATACCTGCTCATGCCATGGAAATAAAATGGTCAGAGTGAAAGGATTTGAACCTTTACCCATGGCTAATTAAGCAGTGAGGGAGCAGGAGCATTACAATTTTCATTACAATTTTTATCAGCTTGATTTAATAAATCCATAAAGTAACTATCTATTTTATCATTAATTATATCGTGCTCATCCCTGTATGTTTGTTGGTAAATGTTTTGCAAAACATCATCCGTAGACCATCCGCCACGCTCCATTGCGTATTTATTTGGCACTCCCAACATTAACATAATGCTTGCGTTAGCGTGTCGTAAATCGTGGAAACGGCAATCTGGAATATTATTTTCTTTAAGTATTTTTTTAAATCTTTTTGTAATCATGTTTGGGCTTAAATTTATGAGATACTCCCCATCTTTTTGTTGCTTCTGAATGCACTCATAAATATATTTATGGATACTAATTACACGTTCACTATCCATAGTTTTTGTTCCTTTTACTATATCTTGACTATAAATATATACCTTTGCTTCATCTATAACAATATGTTCTTTGTTTATTTTGCTCCATTTTATCCCTCTTATTTCCGACATTCTTAATCCACACCAAACAGCTAACAATATAGGCAACTCTATATCTTTGCCTTTAGCGGCTTTTAAAATTTTTTGAATACTGTTTGTATCGGGTGTTTTGTAGATTATTTTCTTTTTTTGCGGTAAAGCAATATTAAGGCTTAGTTTAGTTGCTGTGTTAAAAAGACCATAAATATTTCGCACTGTTTTGGGTGATAAAGATTTACTTAAATCATTTATCCAACACTGTACCTGCTGCTCCCCTATTTTACCAACGGAAATATTTTCTATAGGCTCAAAATATAGCCTTAATGTTTTCCTGTATTCGGAAATAGTTGTGGCTGCCAAAACAGCATCCCTACTATTTATATAATGTTCTATTGTCTGTTTTACGCTTATGTTATCGGGATTTCGCTGATGGCTCTTTTGATTTTTCCATGCTGCTGCCTGGTGCTCCGCCGCTGCCTTAGTAAAATCCGTAAAGGAACGAGTAACACCGTTAGCAGTTGCCCTGCAACACCAATTTCCGCTGGGTAATTTTCGTGCTTTCATCTTGCATTCCTCCTATTAATGTATTATAATAAAAGGACAGAATCGTCCCTTTATCGCTTAAGTGTGTCATTCTGTATGTAAGACCTCTTCGGTTACAGCCGAGGGGTCTTTTTATTATTTAGAAATATAGTTTGAGGAGAATGAAACAATGAAACTTATTCCCCTACGTATCTTTTACCGACAGCCCTAATTTCGTTTTTGAAATTATTTATTTCATCGAGATTTTTCAGGTCATGTCTAATTTCTTTTTTATTATCATCTGGTAAAGTAAATACAAGACCGTTTTTCTTAAATTTAAACCTACAAATCCATTTCCATGTATTATCTTTATATAAAATCCCAAAATACGCCTTTGTGTCTTTATACGTAACATCTTCTCTTGGCATCACTTCATTCAGAATTGTTCTTACAGAATAAAAGGCTTCTCGTTCTTGCTCTGTGGTACAAATGCCATCATCGGTGTCAGCTTCTTCGATTTCTTCAATTTTTTCTTCTGGGCTTAATTCTACTTTTGTATTGTTTTTTAAAGCGGTGGTGATTTTTTCGCTCATTAATTCGCTTATATAATCATTGAATGCTATTTTAATTAGCGGCTTAAATTTATCAAGTACACTTTGTGTTTTTACACCGTCGTAAACTTCACTTAATATAAATTTCACAAAATTTTCACTGGGTTCTTCTCCCATTTGATCTATGAGATTTTTAATTAGTCCTATATATTTTAGCTGGGACGCAGTAGATGCAATATTATCAACATCAAAGCAATTCTTTTGGAATTTTTTCAATTCAAATACATCGTGCTCACTATAATCAAAAAAATTAAATTTAAAAAATGGAGTGTCATCCATAATGTTGTCTTTTTCTAAGTCGGTAAAAAAACAATATATTATTCCGTTGGTTAAAATACCAAATCTTGCTTTTGTTGTATTAAAATAACGGAATAACTGCGCTCCGTGTTTATCTAACTTTTCTCCATAGGATTTTGCTTCAACTAAAATAGATAATTCACCATCAACCTTAATCGCATAATCCACACGTTCGCCTTTTTTATTTGCATAATCCGCGGTATATTCAGGAACGAACTCATCATGATTAAAAACATCATACCCGAGAACTTGTTGGAAAAAGGGCATTATTAATGAGGTTTTGGTTGCTTCCTCTGTGGCAATGCTATCCTTCATGCCCTCAATACGTTTAGAAAATTGTTTCACTGCATCGATGAAATCCATAGTATTTCCCTCCACTATACATCTTAAAACTTTGCTCTCAATTCCACAACTTTTCCTATAATTCTAACCGGTAATTCTTCGACTTCCTGCCAATTATAAATAAAGGGCTCGTAATTGGCGTTTATTGATATTAGCATTAGACCATTTTCGATTTTTTTTAATTTTTTGCAGGCGGCGCAATCTCCATCAACCGTGGCAATTACTATATCTCCAGTATTTGCGTCCTCTTGCTTACGTATGATTACAACATCACCTTTGCAAATTCGCGGTTCCATGCTATCACCATTAATGCGTAATCCAAAAAAATCTCCTTGTATCGTCCATGCTTCGGGTATTTCTTCATAGTCGAGTATGTCTTCTATAGCTTCAAGGGGAATACCGGCGGCAACATTACCAAGCACCGGTATTCTCACCCCGGACGCCGATTGTTTACCCATCAATTTATTCATATCTACGTTAAAGTAATCGGCTAATGCTTCCTGAGTTTCGAAATCAGGCTCACGATTGTTGTTTTCATACATACTGATTGTGCTTTTTGATACACCAATAGACTTTGCTAAATCCTCTTGGGTGATGCCTCTTTGTTCTCTTAATTTTCTTAGTGATTCTGCAAATTTCATAATATAGTCACCTCATAAATATAGATTAACACATATTGTGTTAATAATCAAGCTAAAAAATCACAATATGTGTTGACAATTTATTTAGACAATGCTATACTATGCTTGTGCACGAAACGTGAACGGAGGTGATTAAATGTTAGAAGCTAATG
>JAVXFE010000233.1:0-3353 GCA_036658075.1 Oscillospiraceae bacterium | reverse complement strand
GATATAAAAAACGTGATTCCGTTTGCATGGATACACAAAAACAAGCATAAAAAAAGACCTTATATTAAAGGTCTAAAACTATGAATAAACCCCGAAAGGGTTTATAATAAATTAATATTTTAGGGGGAAAGAGAATGGTTTATATTTATTTTATTATTGCTGCTTTATTTATTGTATTATTTTTTAAAAAGAATAAGGCATTTAAAGCACTTGAATTGGAAAAGACACAAATACAGAACGAAAAGAATAATATCGCTAATGATTTGGTTGCATGTAATGAAAGTTTAAGTAAATACAAGCAATCCGAAAATATTGATAACGATATTCAAGAAAAGATGAATAAAGCCGATAAATTAAGAAAAGAACTTTCTGAATTACATAGTTTAGGCGATTTATCTGATCAAAAGAAAAAACTACTTAAGGATCTTGATGAATTAATAAAGGAAGATATTATTTTAACTTCTACGCCATTCACTTTCAACCAATTTAAATCCGAAGAATATAAGACAAAACTATCATTATGCAAGAACGAACAAGCTGAACTGATAAAAAATGGGAAAGCTGCATATTCCACGGGAACTGCGGGTACTAAAAAAGAAATAAGCGATAATATTAAGCAGATTTTAAGGTGTTTTAATGCCGAATGTGAAGCCGCTTTTATAGGGTTATCCGTTAAAAATTCAGATAGCAGAAGGGCTAAAATAAATAAATCGTATGAAGTTTTAAATAAAATTTTTGGTGTAGATAACGTTACTCTTGATAAGAAATATCTTGAATTAAAATTAGAAGAATTAAATTTATATTATGCTTATGACCAACAACTGCAGATAGAAAAAGAAGACCAAAAGGCTATAAGGGAACAGCTCATGGAAGAAGAAAAATTACGCAGAGAGATAGAACAGGCAAAAAAGAAGATAGAAAAAGAAGAATCCCAATTTAAGGGCGAAATTGACAAGTTAATGGGGTATATGCAAAAAGCTGATGATATAGAAAAACAACTTTATGTCGATAAAATAAAAGAGTTGGAAGAAAGATTAAAACTTGTTGAAAAAGACAAAGAGAATGTTTTTCAAAGGGAGCAAAATACAAGGGCAGGATATGTTTATATAATTTCAAACATTGGCTCTTTTGGTGAGAACGTATATAAAATAGGGATGACACGGCGGCTCGACCCCACAGAGAGGGTTCAAGAACTTGGTGATGCTTCAGTTCCATATAAATTTGATATTCATGCTATGATATTTTCAGAAGATGCCCCAAAGCTTGAAAACGCACTACACAAGGCATTTGAAAACAGAAAAATGAATCTAGTGAATCAACGACGTGAATTTTTTAAGGCAACCCTAGATGAAATCAAAGATGTCGTAAATAAAAATTACGAAAAAACAGCTGAGTTTATAGAGTTACCCGATGCTGAACAATTTCGCATTTCCGAAAAAATGAGGATACAGCTTAATTGTGAAATAAATCAAGATAATATCAATTTTCACACAGATTTATGTGAGTCACACGGAGAAGTTAATAAAGAAGAGTCTATAGCAGAAAATGATATAATAAAAAAACCCGACAAACAAGAGCCGGATGATGAAACCAAATTCACTAATGAGGCAATATATTATGAATAAATTATTCTACCCTGCTATCTTTCATAAAGCTGAAGAAGGCGGTTTTTGGGTGTCCTTCCCCGATATAAAGGAATGCCTTACAGAGGGCGACAATATGGAGAAGGCGTATGAAATGGCTGTGGATGCTCTTGGTCTTTGTCTTACTGATATTGTAAAAGATAAAGAAAATATTCCTGTAGCGTCTACCCCCGATAGTATTGATATACCTAAAGATGGGTTTTTAGTGATTGTTGAATTTGATATGACAGCCTACAAAAGGCGTACAAACTCAAAAGCAGTCAAAAAAACATTAAGCATCCCACAGTGGCTAAACGAGGAAGCAACATCAAAAGGCGTAAATTTTTCACAAGTTTTGCAGGAAGCTTTGGTATTAAAAATACATGGGCAATAAAAAATGACCCCTCCCGGTTGCACCCAGAAGAGGTCGTACAGAATGTATCACTATACTATAAAGGGATAAGTCTGCCCTTTTATTATACTAAATTAAAAGGAGAATTGCAAGATGGCTGAAGAATATAAGTGGGCATCACTAACTATAGATATGCCCGATGGAACAAAAAAGAGAATACGGTTTACCGGAAAAACACAAAAAGAAGCCAATAAAAAACGTGACAAAGCAAAAATGGAATACGATGCTGGTATTTTAATCGTAAATAATAAAACAACGGTTGCTCGATGGTACACAGAATGGATTGAAACGTATAAAAAACCAAAGGTACAGGCATCTACAGTAAAAGACATTGAAAGTATTTTTAATCGGTTTTTTCTCCCCGACCTCGGGAGCATAAAACTTCATGATTTAAGAAAATTCCACCTCCAGCAAAGTCTTAATAAATTAACAGGATATAGCGAAAATTACATTCGCAGGTGTTATGTTTATTTGGTCGAGTTGATAAAAGATGCCCCGGAAGGCTCCATGCAATACGATGCCACAAGGGGCTTGGAAAAACCAAAAGGGAAAAAAACCATCCCAAGAAGAGCAATGACAGAGCAGGAGCGAAAACTATTTAAGGATGCCATAGAAAAGCACCATATGGGGGCTTTTTTTGGTATAATGTACGCCTGTGACCTTAGACCACAAGAAGCAAGAGCATTATCCATCTTCAATGTCAATTTTAAGAATAGAACAATTAAAATAACCAATGCCGTAGAGGCTGGTACGGAAAAAGAGGTCAAAAGCCCAAAAACAGACGACGGCTATCGGACTATAATAGTTCCTGATTGGTATATACCCCTTTTAAAGAGAGCATATGATAAAGCCGCAGAAATGGGTTCTCCGTATCTTTTTCCTAATACAAAAGGGGGTATAATTGGACACAAGACACTATACAGAACATGGAGCAGTCTTATGCGGGAAATGGATTTATTAGCGGGTGCAAAAACCTATCGCAATAAAATAATAGTCCACGCTATAGCCCAAGATTTAACGCCCTATAATTTAAGGCACACCTGTTGCACTGAATTCGCCGAAAACGGCGTGGATTTAAAAATGGCACAATATTTAATGGGGCATAGCGATATTAGCATTACCGCTAAAATTTACACCCACGTTACCGATAAAATGATGGAAACAGCACGGCAGAAAATCAATAACGGGAGTTAATAGTTTGCCGCAATTTTGCCACAAAGGGGCAATAATATAGGATAAAATAGAGTATTTTACACATATAGTGACAATAAAAAACGCCAACTAAACATTAGTTTAGCTGGCGTTTTGTCTGGCAGGGG
>JAVXFE010000232.1:0-3368 GCA_036658075.1 Oscillospiraceae bacterium | reverse complement strand
ACAAATGCAGAATTTCCACCATTTGAATTCAGAGATGATAAAAATGAGATTACCGGTTATGATGTTGAGAGTGCCAAAGAGATTGCACGAAAGCTTAACATGGGTCTTGAAGTAGAAGATATGGCGTTTGACTCACTTGTTGCTGCACTTGCAGGCGGAATGGCAGATATCGTAATTGCCGGAATGACGGTTACGGAAGAGAGAAAGCAAAACGTTGACTTTACTGATTCGTACTACAAGGCGTCACAGGTTATCATTGTTCAAGAGTAATTCGATGCACAAAAAGGGCGGAGGCTTTACGTCTCCGCTCATATTTTCTATTACGGAGGTGGTATACATATGCCTGCATGGATGATACAGTTCCAATCTGATTTTTATCAAAACATAATTGCCGCTGACCGATGGAAGCAAATTCTAAGTGGTCTTGGCGTTACGGTTCAAATCACTTTTGTGGCAATCTTAATAGGCACGGTACTTGGCTTTATTTTAGCTTTTATGAAAATGTCAAAGTCAAAATGGCTTAGCGTTCCGGCAAATATTTATATTGAAATAATTCGAGGGACACCAACGACGGTTCAACTTCTAATTACATATTTTGTAATTCTGGGACCTTTCGGTGTAGATAAAATTATTGTTGCCATGATAGCTTTTGGACTTAACAGTGCGGCGTATATTTCGGAAATTGTACGTGGTGGAGTTACATCAATCGATATCGGACAAGTTGAGGCGGGTCGTTCACTCGGACTTTCTAAGTTTAAGACGACTATGAAAATTGTCCTTCCACAGGCAATAAAGCGGATTATACCCACGTATACAAACGAGTTTATCGTTTTGTTAAAAGAAACATCAATAGTTGGATATATTGCCATAGGCGATTTAACAAAAATGGCGACTGTTATTCAAAGCCGTACATACAATGCGTATTTCCCACTTATCACGGCGGCTGTGATATACTTTGTTATGACATTTACATTGGCTAAAATATTCGGTTATCTTGAAAGGAGGTTAAACAAGAGTGATTTACGTTGAAGATTTACATAAATCCTTTGGAGACCTTGAGGTTTTAAAGGGAATAAATCAACATATTGCCCCAGGTGAAAAGGTGGCGGTTATAGGTCCATCAGGTAGCGGAAAAAGTACGTTTTTGCGGTGTCTAAATCTTTTAGAAACACCGACCCGTGGGAAGATTGTTGTTGATGGCGAAAACATAATGGAAAAAGGAAAAGACATTAATAAGATTCGACAAAAGATGGGAATGGTTTTTCAACAGTTTAATCTTTTTCCACACAAGACGGTTTTAGGAAATATCACTATGGCACCAATGTTACTTAAAGGGCTTAGCAAAGCTGAGGCAGAGGAAAATGCAAGTGAACTTTTAAATCGTGTTGGCTTATACGAAAAGGCGAATGCGTATCCTGCACAGTTGTCGGGCGGGCAAAAGCAACGTATAGCTATTGCACGCGCGCTGGCTATGGGACCTGAGATTATGCTGTTTGATGAACCCACTTCCGCACTCGACCCAGAAATGGTTGGCGAGGTTTTGGATGTTATGACGGTACTTGCAAAAGCCGGAATGACAATGGTTGTTGTTACACATGAAATGGGCTTTGCACACGAAGTTTCAAACCGTGTATTGTTCATGGACGAGGGCGTAATTGTCGAACAAGGTACGCCTACGGATATATTTAAAAACCCCCAAAATGACAGAACACGGGCGTTTTTAAAAAAAGTGCTTTAAAAAATAGCACAGGAGGTAAAGTTGTCTAATAATAATTTACAAGAAAACAAAATGGGCGTTATGCCTGTAAACAAACTGCTTATTACCATGTCACTGCCTATGGTTATATCGATGCTTGTACAAGCACTTTATAACATCGTTGATAGTGTTTTCGTTGCACAAATAAGCGAAAATGCACTTACGGCGGTATCGTTAGCTTTCCCAATTCAATCACTTATGATTGCGTTTTCGGTTGGGACGGGCGTTGGTATTAACGCTTTATTATCAAGAAGCTTAGGCGAAAAAGATACAAACACTGCTAATTTAGCGGCAAAAAACGGACTGTTTTTGTCAGTGGCGACATATATTGTGTTCGCCATATGTGGATTATTCTTTTCAAGGCTTTTTTATTCTGTTCAGACAGATAACCCTGAAATAATCGAGTACGGAACGCAATATATGTTTATTGTAACGGTGTTTTCGATTGGCGTTTTTGTTCAGATTGCACTTGAAAGATTGTTACAATCCACAGGAAGAACCATTTATAACATGTACATGCAGGGTGCAGGGGCGATTATTAACATTGTGCTTGACCCAATTTTGATATTTGGGCTGTTTGGATTGCCTAAAATGGGCGTTGCCGGGGCGGCTATTGCCACCGTAATCGGGCAATTTTGTGCAATGGGACTTGGGATATTCTATAATCATAAGAAAAATCATGAGATTGACGTTAATATGTTACACTTTAGACCGCATTTAATGACAATTAAAAACATATATCGAGTTGGGTTTCCTTCAATAATTATGCAGGCGGTAACCTCGGTTATGACTTTTGGAATAAACAGTATATTATTGATGTTTTCTGTTTCTGCGGTATCGGTATTTGGAGTGTACTTTAAGCTTCAAAGTTTCGTATTTATGCCTGTTTTTGGACTTACAAATGGTATGGTTCCAATTGTTGCCTATAACTATGGGGCAAAAGATAAAAAGAGAATAATGAAAACGATTAAGCTCGCCGCAATAATTGCAATGTCAATTATGTTGCTCGGAACGGCAATATTCCAAATATTCCCGAGAGAGCTTTTGCAGATGTTTAATGCATCAGAGGAAATGATGGCAGTGGGCGTGGTTGCTTTAAGAATTATAAGCATAAGCTTTGTGTTTGCCGGCTTTTCTATCGTTACCGTCTCGGCGTTCCAGGCCTTGGGTGATGGTGTTCGAAGCTTAATAGTCTCACTTGTGCGACAAATAGTGGTAATCCTTCCGGCATCATTTATATTGGCAAAGCTTTTTGGTTTAGACGCTCTTTGGTGTGCCTTTCCGCTTGCTGAAATAATAGGATTTTTGATGTGTTTAACTATGGCTAAAAAAATGTATAATAGAAAAATTAAAGATTTATAGAAATTAAAAATTAACTTTATAAAAATGGGCGGATATCTTATCTGCCCATTTTTTGGATTAATATAGTAAAGGTAAAATAGATAAAAAAAGCTAAGAAAATTGTTAAAAACAATTAATTGACATTTGATGACGAAAAAGGTATAATGAACTTTAAGAACTGTTTTGAATTGTGAGAAGATATGAAGATTCTTTATAGAGATGGGGGGTGCTTCTGTCATGAAAAAGATGCCAATTTGGGCTAAGTTGCTTG
>JAVXFE010000231.1:0-3377 GCA_036658075.1 Oscillospiraceae bacterium | reverse complement strand
CGCCAACTTTTACGCCGGGTTCAGTCTTTCCAAATTCACTTAGGCTATCCCACGACAGCTCGGTTGCTCCAATTTGCTTTGCAATAATCTCACTTGTTTCAGGCATAAAGCTCTGCAGTAGCGAATCCACAAATCTGATAGCCTCAATTAGGTTATACATAACGGTTTTAAGGGTTTTTACGCCTTCTTCATCTTTAGCTAAAACCCACGGAAGCGTTTCATCGATATATTTATTTGAGCGGTCTACAATTTTCCAAATATGACTTAGTGCCTCTGATGTTTTTAGGTTTTCCATAGCAACCGCCGTATCCTTTGCCGAATTAATGCACGTATCTTGAAGGTCTTTGTCAAATTCGGTAGCATTTAGAGGAGCTGGAATCACACCATCAAAGTATTTATTTACCATTGCAACCGTACGATTTACAAGGTTTCCTAAAGTGTTTGCAAGGTCAGAATTAAACCTTTCGATTACATTTTCATATGTTATCGTTCCGTCCGCTGCGTATGGCATTTCGTGTAAAAGATAATATCTGACAGCATCAACGCCAAAATGTTTAACTAAATCATCAGCATAAATCACATTTCCTATAGATTTACTCATTTTGCTTGCGCCATTCATAAGCCATGGATGCCCAAAAATTTTCTTCGGTAGTTCTTCACCTAGAGCCATCAAGAATATAGGCCAATAAATCGTATGAAACCTTAAAATATCCTTACCGATAACGTGAACATCAGCTGGCCAATAATGCGAAAAGTTTTCACTATTTTCACCGAGGTCATAGCCCAAAGCCGTAATATAATTTGTAAGAGCGTCCAGCCAAACATATGTCACATGCTTATCGTTAAAGTCCACAGGAATCCCCCATGTGAAACTTGTCCTCGACACACAAAGGTCATGAAGTCCAGGCTTTAAGAAATTATTTATCATCTCTTTTTTACGGGATTCAGGTTGAATGAAATCGGGGTTTTCTTCAATATGCTTCATTAAACGGTCTTGATATTTTTGCATTTTAAAGAAGTACGCTTCCTCGTTTTGTTCATGAACTTCACGGCCACAATCCGGACACTTTCCATCTACTAATTGCGATTCTGTCCAAAACGATTCGCACGGCGTGCAATAAAGCCCTTCATATGACCCAAGATATATATCACCCTGGTCATAAAGCTTTTTAAATATCTTTTGTACCGTCTTAACATGATAGTCGTCTGTGGTTCGTATAAACTTATCATAGCTTGTATTCATCAAATCCCAAATTTCTTTGATTTGTTCAGCTACACCATCAACATATTTTTGTGGCGAAATCCCCTCGCTCGTCGCTAATTCTTGAATCTTTTGACCGTGTTCGTCTGTCCCGGTACAAAAGAAAACGTCGTATCCCATATATCGTTTAAATCGTGCAATAGCGTCAGTTAAGACGATTTCATACACGTTTCCAATATGTGGCTTTCTTGAAGTATACGCAATAGCCGTTGTTATATAAAATTTTTCTTTATTTTCCATTTTTATTCTCCTTAATTTTCGTCGTTTTCTTCATCGAATATTGATATGTTATATTCCTTTTCACGTTCGCCAAAAGGAATTCCGAAATGTTCATACGCAAGCCTCGTAATCATTCGACCACGAGGGGTTCTATTTATAAACCCAATCTGCATGAGATATGGTTCGTATACATCTTCAACAGTGTCGCTTTCTTCGCCAATCGTTGCCGCCAAAGTGTCAAGTCCAACAGGTCCGCCATCATAATTGTTAATTGCTGTCAAAATCATTCGTTTATCTATAGCGTCAAGTCCGAGTTTATCAACTTCTAATCTTCCTAAAGCGTGGTCGGCAACTTCTTTTGTAATATTCCCGTCCGCTTGTATCTGGGCAAAGTCCCGAACCCGCTTTAAAAGGCGGTTTGCTATACGTGGAGTACCTCGTGAGCGTGAGGCAATTTCCGCCGCACCCTCTTGTTCAATCTCTATTCCAAGGATTCCTGCCGAACGCACGACTATGCTTTTAAGTTCAGCGTTTGTGTACATTTCAAGGCGGCTTATTACTCCAAACCTGTCACGCAAAGGTGCCGTCAGGGCTCCTGCTTTAGTTGTAGCACCAATTAAGGTGAATTTTGGCAAATCCAAACGAATTGACCTTGCTGATGGACCTTTTCCGATTATAATATCTAATGCATAATCTTCCATTGCTGGATATAAAATTTCCTCAACAGAGCGACTCATTCGATGGATTTCATCGACAAACAGGATATCATCTTCTGCTAAATTTGTCAAAAGTGCCGCCAAATCGCCAGGCTTTTCAATTGCGGGTCCTGAAGTGATACGAATATTTACACCCATCTCATTTGCAATAATCCCCGCCAAAGTCGTCTTTCCAAGTCCCGGAGGACCATATAAAAGAACGTGGTCTAAAGGTTCACCACGCAGTTTTGCCGCCTCAATAAAGACACTAAGGTTATCTTTTGCCTTTTTTTGACCTATATATTCGCTTAAAACTTTCGGTCTAAGTCCATATTCAATTTCTGTATCGTCATTGATTTCGCTTGTGGTAATAATTCGGTTCTCTTGATTTTCCATTATATATTAACCTTTCATGAGGTTTCGAAGTCCAGTTTTTATCATATCTTCAACGTTTCCGGTCACGCCTTCTAATGCACGCTTTGCCTCTTGTGGTGAATATCCAAGCACAACCAACGCACGTATAGCTTCACTATCGCCACTTTCGCCATCTGTGAATATTTCATCACGAGGAATGTCATCAAGTTCCATTCCCTTAAATTTATCCTTTAATTCAAGGATAATACGCCCCGCGCCTTTGGGACCCAATCCAGGGGTGTTTTTTGACAAATACTGCGAATCATTTGTAACGACAGATAAAGCAAACTTTGAGGGTGAAACGTTTGACAAAAGATTTTGGGCGGTTTTAGCACCAACGCCAGAGACACCAAGTATCATTTCGAAAATATTAAGTTCTTCAAGAGTGGCGAAACCGTACAAATCACAAATATCCGAATTTGTTTTAAGGTTCATATGAGTATAAAGTTTTACATTTGAACCGATATCGCCAAGTTCATTTAATGAAGAAACAGGTGCAAAGATTTTATAACCAACACCTCCTGCGTCAATCACCGCAAAGGTTTTGGTTTTTAACGCAAGCTTTCCTGATATATAATAAAACATAATATTTTCCTCCGATTTAATCCATTGCCTTATATTATAACAAACCCTTCACCAATAATCAAGTACCGAATTAAAAAAAGTATTTATTTTTGAAAAACCAGTTCCTTCATTCTTGACATGGGATAGGTAGGGGACGATGCCTACAGATGGTTGCAGATGGTTGCAGATGGTTGCAGATGGTTGCAGATGGTTGCAGATGGTTG
>JAVXFE010000230.1:0-3378 GCA_036658075.1 Oscillospiraceae bacterium | reverse complement strand
GAAATGCAAGAAAAAATGCTTATAATTATTCTTAGTGTTTCAGGAATTATTATACAACTTATAACTTACTTTTTGTCAAAAAAGATATATTTAAATAAGGATTTTTAGATAAAATAAAAGGCAGAAATGGGTTTGTATTATACCATTTCTGCCTTAATTTTAATTAACCTTGTGGTGTTTCTCTCTCACTTAAAGGCGTATAGTGAATGCGTTTAACTGTGCTTCTGTACGCTGGTCTAATGATTTTGGTTCCTGTCATTACCTCTTCAATACGATGCGCACACCAACCGACAATCCTCGACATTGCAAATATCGGTGTAATAAGCTCTTGAGGTATTCCGAGCATTTGATATACAAATCCCGAGTAAAAATCAACGTTTGCACACATAGCTTTGTCAATACCTTTGATTTCACGGAAAGCCACAGGTGCAAGCCTTTCAATCAAATCATGAAGTTTAAACTCTTTTTCGTTTCCGGTTTGAACCGCTAGATATTCCGCACGTTCTTTAAGGATTACTGCACGAGGGTCAGAGATTGTATAAACTGCATGACCCATTCCATAAATTAAACCTTTGCCGTCACCGGCTTCTTTTTTAATAATCTTTTTTAAGAATTCTAAGACTTCATTTTCATCTTCCCAATTCTTAACATTTTCTTTAATCTCCGTCATCTGTGATAACATTTTGTCGTTTGCACCGCCATGTTTCGGTCCTTTAAGAGAACCCACCGCCCCGGAGATTGCCGAATACGTATCCGTTCCTGTGGATGATAAAACGTGAACCGCAAATGCGGAGTTATTTCCGCCGCCATGTTCCGCTTGCAACGTCATGGTTAAATCTAAAATTTCCGCTTCAAGGGCGGTAAATTTGTTATCTGGTCGAATCATGTAAAGAAAGTTTTCCGCCGCTGAAAGGTCAGGGTTTGGATTATGCAAAACTAAACTCTCATTGTCAAAATAATGACGTTTACACGCATATGAGTTCGCAATCAAAACAGGGAAACGTGCAATAAGCTGAATACTCTGTTGCAATAGGTTTGGTAGCGAAATATCGTCTGGGTTGTCGTCATATGAATACAAAGCGAGAATGCTTCGACCAAGCTTATTCATGATATTTTTACTTGGTGCCTTTAATATCATATCTTCTGTAAACTCACCCGGTAATGGGCGTGCCGCCGCCAGCATCTTTGAAAAATCTGTTAAAATATCCTGGCTTGGTAAAAATCCAAAGAGAATCAAAAAGGCGGTTTCTTCAAACCCAAAGCGTTTTTCAGCTTGACAATGTGCAACGATATCCTCTACATCAATGCCACGATAACGCAATTTTCCGTCAATTGGTGTCTTGTCACCTTCATCAAGGATATAACCGTGAACTTCTCCAATTGATGTAAGACCTGCTAAAACCCCTGTGCCATCAGCGTTTCTAAGTCCACGTTTAACGTTATATTCTGCATAATAGTGGCTGGGGATTGTGTTCCATTCTTTATTTTGGCTATGGATAATATCTAAATATCTGTCCATGTCGCCTGAAAATCCATTAATTTCAAAATTACTCATATTAAGCTCCGTTTCTAACAAGGACGGCGGCAAGAGCCACCGTCCTTTTAATGTAAATATATTAAAGTATTATTATCGTTTAAGGCTGTTTTCCAATATAAGCCAAGATACCACCATCAACATACAAAATGTGTCCGTTTACAAAATCCGATGCATCAGATGCTAAGAAACACGCAGGACCCATAAGGTCTTCAGGTGTACCCCAACGACCGGCAGGAGTTTTAGCAATAATGAAACTATTGAAAGGATGCCCGTCTTCTCTAAGCGGAGCTGTCTGTGGTGTAGCGATATAGCCAGGTCCAATGCCGTTACATTGAATATTATGCTCGCCGTATTCAGAACAGATGTTTTTAGTGAGCATTTTGAGTCCGCCTTTAGCCGCTGCATATGCAGAAACGGTTTCACGACCAAGCTCACTCATCATTGAACAAATATTAATAATTTTTCCATGACCTTTTTTAATCATTGAAGGAATAACAGCTTTTGAAACGATGAAAGGTGCGTTAAGGTCGACATCAATAACCTGTCTAAATTCTTCGGCAGTCATGTCGCACATAGGAACACGTTTTATAATTCCAGCGTTATTGACAAGAATATCGATTACGCCAACTTCCTTTTCGATTTTTGCAACAACTTCGTTAACCTGTGCTTCGTTAGTAACGTCACAAACGTAACCTTTAGCATCAATACCGTCAGCTTTATATGACGCCATGCCTTTGTCGACAAATTCTTGCTTAATATCACAAAAAACAATTTTCGCACCACAATCGGCGAAACCTGTAGCCATAGCATAACCGATACCATAAGACGCACCAGTTACAAAGGCAACCTTGCCATTTAAACTGAACTTTTCAGAAATACCCATTTGAAAAACCTCCTCTATATTCTATTTTATAAATTATAGCACAAAGTTTGTACAATGTCAAACGTGAAAAATAAAAAAACATGGTTTTAGTTCTATTTTATATTGCTTTTTCGAAAGTTGCTTGGTGTGCTTTTATAATGCTTTACAAATGCACGATTAAAAGAACGGACATTGCTAAACCCACAGTTTAAGGCGATGTTTGTTATCTTTTCGTTTGAAAAGCGGATTAAAGGAAGTGACTTTTCAAGTCGATATGAGGTTAAAAAATCTATAAATACCGAGTTTGTTGTCTCTTTAAAATAATGGGAAAAATAGTATTTTGAATAATGGCAATATTCTGCCACCTCATCTAATGATATCGGATTTTGGAAATTCTCTTCTATATATGTGTTTACATTTTTTAGAAACACAAGACGATTTATTAACTTTTTCTTCTCGTCAACATTGATAAAAACATATTTTAATTGCCGTACGACCGTTAATAATATCTTGTTTATTAGGGAATTTATTGCAAACTCATAGCCTGAAATTTTATTTTCGCTCTCATATTTTAGAGTTTTTATGATATTAAAAAGGGTGTCATAATTTTCATCATTTTTGGAAATAATGTTATGTTCAAGCCTAAGTAAAGCAAAATCAATATTTTCAATAGTGGATTTTGTGATTATTTTTATTATATAAACACGATTGTTTTCACTTGATAAAAAACTGTGAATTTCACCTGGCATAAAAATGCATATATCACCATTTTTAGCTAAAATTTCACTCTCGCCTGATATAATCTTAACGATTCCTGTTTTTACAAACACTATTTCGATTTCCTCGTGAAAGTGAGATAGGAAATTTATGTTATTCATATTAAAGTCTAAATATGGATAATCACAGCTCGCTTTGTGGATATCTTCAAAAAATATTTCTCGCATGCATATCACCTCAAAGAGTAGTATAACACAACAGC
>JAVXFE010000229.1:0-3390 GCA_036658075.1 Oscillospiraceae bacterium | reverse complement strand
AAGCGTGTGTACACGGATTTGTGGCAAGGAGCAATAAGTGGCAGAACAATGTCGACAATATGGCTATGGGAAAAAACGAATGATATAACCAGTCAAATAAGCGGAAGTGTTTTGACCAGACCCGATTGTATTAAACGAATAGGCGATGTAAACCTTGATTTAAATCGTTTGGCATATGAAGTTACGGCTTTCCAAAACGCAAAATCTGATGTAGGACTTTTATATTCAAACGCATCTAGGGCGTATTCGCTTGCACATAGTGCAAATGTTCACAATAGTTACCAAGCATTGGTGGAAAATGGTCAAAAGGTTGAAATTATTACTGAAAAGAGCATTAAAAAAATTCATGATTATAAAATGCTTGTTATCCCGGAAGTTGTAAATTTGCCTAAAGCTGACTTGGATGAGATTTCGACATATTCTAAAAATGGTGGGAAAATAGTCATTTTAGGAAATAAGAGTTTGCTAAAAGATGAGAAAAATATTGACCATGATTTAAGCATTGTGAATTCCATTTATGGGAAGGCAAATTTGATAGAAACACAAAATATTGCTCATGAATTACGATCGCCAACCGTGTCAGAACTTAAACAGATTATGCAAGAAAAGTTAAGATTGGCAAAATTAATGAACACAACAGTTTTAGATGCAAATACTCTGAATATTTCACAAAATGTGCAGTGGCAACAGGTTGATTATAATGGAAAAAAGCTTATAAATATTTGTAATTATTCATGGGATGAAATTAAGAATGTTAAAATTAACATAGACGATTTTTTAAGCGGCGAATCCATAAATTTGATTACAAAAGAAAAATATAGTGGGAATATACCATTAAAGCCTTTTGAACCTGTGTTGTTAGAAGTGGAAAATCCGAAAAATGAAACTAGTATGAAAGTTGAATTTTTCAGCAACAATGAAAAAACTTCTATTCTTAAAGAGGGCGTTTTAAGTGCCAAAATTCGTCTTGAGAAAATAGGAATATTAAAGGAACCCACGGCGAAATTAGTAATGGTTCTTTATAATAAAAATATAGTATCTGAGGTTAAAACTAAAAACATTACGCTGGACGCTAACACACAATACAACACCGAGTTTAATATCGAACTCGGAAATATAGAAAAAAATAATATTAACGATTGTGTAGTGAAGATATTTTTATGGACTGATTTTGAAACATATAGACCTCTGGCAAATATAAGAAGTATAGATAGTTTTGGAATTAGCTAAAAGTAGGAGTGAATTATAAATGCAGTAAAATCCTGGCAAAGTGAGGTATGAAGATGAAAAAGTTAATAGCAATGTTGTTAACAGTGACACTAATGGTTTCGGTTATGCCTATTATTTTTGTAAACGCTGAGAATATATCGGGCTGGAATATTCAGTTAAGTGGTGGAGTAGATTCGACCGCAACTGTTGTTAATGACCCTAAAACCGGTGAAAAGAATATGGTACTGGCAAATAAAAGCGAAGTAGGCCCAAACAAGTTTATGCTGGTTACTACAGATGTACAAGTTGAAGAAGGAAAGACGTATGTTTATGGTTTTAGAGCTAAAGCCGATAGCGTAAAGCGTGCATATGTAATGATAAATTGGGGTACAAGAAACGAACTTTATCCTTTTTCGGATACATATGATTGGACAAATTATGAGTTTTTATATAATCATATAAGTGCCGAAAGCACTATTACTTTGCAATTTTTAGTAGAAGATGTTACAAAGGCTTTAACCATAGACGATGTATATTTTTATGAATATAATGGAAACGGTAAGGTAGGGGATAACAAAATAGAAAATTCTACATTTGGCTCGGCTTCTACAACAAATAATGAAACGCAAGAGCTAAGTTATGAAAAGAAAGTGACAAATATAAAGACATCAAAAACTTTTGTTGAACCGGAATTTAATAAAATCCTTTCAGGTTTCAAATATGCACCTGTGTATAAAGCGAAAAATGTAAAAGTGGATGGCGATATTTCTGAGTGGGGAAGTTATCCTAAATTTGAAATCCCTATTTTAAAAGAACAATATCAGATATATATGGATTCTAAATTGGACGTTACGGCATCTATGCAATATGCATATGATGACGATAACCTATACTTAGCCATGGAAGTTATGGATGATAAGCATGTCAGCATAAACAATGGAGACTATTGGAAATCAGATAGCGTGCAGATTTGCCTTAGTGAATATGGCGAAACATATGGTTTAGAATTAGGTATGGTAATAGGTCAGGACGGAAATGCAAATGTATATTCATCGGCACTTACACAAGAGCAGATTGATACAATTAATTTAAAGACATCAAAAACGAATGAAAAATTAATATATGAAGTTGCTATTCCGTGGTCAATTAAATACAAGCAAGTTCCTAAGGAGATATTGTTTAATGCACTTGTAAATGTTGATGATGGAAAAGGTCGAGCATATTGTGTTCAGCTTGCCCGAGGTATTTCAGAAGGTAAATTTAATACTGAATTCCCACGACTACAAATGCTTGAACAGCCACTTGATTATGAAACATTTATAGAAGGCGAAGCTAACTTGATTCAAAAGCAAAAAAGCAAATATAGTTTTTATTTTGTGAATATGGGCGGTGCAAAAAATGTAACAATTGAAATTCCGTCAATTAATATCAAAAAAGAATTAACTATAGGCGAGAATCAAGGGGTAAGAGAAGAGCTAGAATTAGCTTTTGAAAAAACAGGGAAAAATCAGATTGTGGTATATCTAACCATAGATGGTAAAAAGCAAGAGGTCAATTTTGATGTAAATGTTACTTTAAGCTTAGATACTTTCGATGAAAAGTATTTTAAAGGATTAGAAGAAAAACGCCTTGAACTTAAAAAATTGCTTGACGAATGTGAGTCAAAAGAAATTGCTACAGATTACGAAAAAGTGAATTATACAGTTTTCGAAAGATTTGCAAAATATTTTAAAGAGGATATAAAGCAAGCGGATTATTCAAGGCTAGAATACACATCTAATTGTTTAGAAGAGCTTTATACCGAAGCAAAGTCGAATTTAACTGCCTATTTGAAAGGCGAAAAGAAATCAGAATTTGTGCCACGGTATATTACTGATGACATTAAAATTGAAGGCAGAAGTATAATGGCCGACACTATGGCAGGGGATAGGGAAGAAGTAAGACCGGTATTCTTTAATGGATATGGACATTTCGGTCAAGTCCGTGAAGATATTCCCTATTTCCAAGATTTTGGTGTAAATATGATACAGAACGAAATCGGTCCGGATTCTATAATTAAAAAGAAAGGTTCAATAACAAGCTGGATTTTGCAACTTTCTAATAATTTTAAAGCGGATATGATTTTAGATGCTGAAACTGTTAAAACGGGGAAATATTCAGCACAGGTTTTATGTGACGCAG
>JAVXFE010000228.1:0-3401 GCA_036658075.1 Oscillospiraceae bacterium | reverse complement strand
TCAAGTCCATAGCGTCACCCCCTTTCAAAAAAGAGAGTTTAGCATAAC
The DNA here is from genome assembly GCA_036658075.1 of Oscillospiraceae bacterium. Taxonomy (GTDB): domain Bacteria; phylum Bacillota; class Clostridia; order Monoglobales; family Monoglobaceae; genus JAVXFE01. Next base: position 3,353 of record JAVXFE010000228.1, on the reverse strand, counting down.
CGTCAACCTTTAAGGTCTTACCATGTGTTCATTATAACACTGCTTTTATCATTAGTCAATTGATTTTTGTATGAATTCCTTATTTTACATTTTGGTTTAGTTAAGTTTAAGTCCAAATTTTACAAAGCAATATTCATCATTCCATGGTTTGTTTCCCCAAATATTTTCTTCACAGAAAAAGTCGCAAGGGCATACAGCATAACTCTCGCCTTCTTCTAAATGATGAGGTCCCAATAAATTTCGAAGTGAATTTGTGAGTTCAAGCTCGATTTTATTTTCACCAATGTTTAAGTAATCACTTAAATCCACAAAATATGGTCGCCATAAAATATGTTTTACTTCTACACCGTTTACAAAAACCCGAATTGAGTTTGCGTATTTTCGGTCAAATTTTAAGCAATAGTTGTTCGTGTTTACAGTAATTATCTTTGAAAGTTTAAGGCTACCTGCGAAGAATGGTAGACCTTGCTGCTCGATGCTTTCAAGTGAAAGCTCATGAACAGGAGCATCAATCGTAAAATCACCGTCACATCGAACTGCATCTTTGTCTAATTCTGTAAAATTCCCATTTGTAGCCACGGAGAAATCACCCACAAGATATATCGCTTCGATTTCGGTATCGTAGGTTAGTTTGTTTTTCTCACTTTCAAAAATAGCGGCTTTCTTTATGCTTTCATAGATGTCAGGAGATTGGGTAAAGTTTATACTTAGCTTAATCTCGTTTTCGCCACTGTTAACATATTTCGCTATATCAACTTTTTTAAAAGACTCATCTCGATAAGTTCCGCACACTTCCAAATTAAGTGGACTTCCGTTAATTTCTGCATTAAACTTTTCGGGTGTTTCAAGCACTAAAAATAACGTTTTTGGTACTGATTTGATTGAAAAGTTATATGTCATTTCAATGTTTACAGGTTCTTGCATAGCACATGCACGACCTTGAATGGCACTAACGTGACCGTGTTCTTCAAGCACTTTTCCGTTAAAACTGTATTTGCAATAGTCGAGAGTTAGACTGTTAAGGTCCATTTCGTCCACTTTCCATTTTCCGGAAAGTTCTAATTTAGACAAAGGTGATTGTGTGCTTTGGTTAAGTTGTTTGTCTTTAAAATATTCAAGAATCAGAATTGATTCAAATGGTTCAAACACGTATGTTTCACGACCGAATAGTTCGGTTTCGCCGTTTAAATTTAATATTTCAGTATAGCCGTCTATGTTCAAAATTGCGTTTTGTTTCTTGTCTGTTGAGTTTACAAAATAGTAAATTTTGTAATCCTCGAATTCACGAACGGTCATGCTTATTTCGCCATTATCAATAACTTTTGAAGGCATCACATCTGTTGCGTTAACAACATTCCCACCGTTTTTCTTAAATTCGGAGATAAGATTGTTCGTGTTTTCGCTAAACACAAGATGTTTTGGAATAACTAAAGTTTTATAAGTTTGAGTTCCAAAAACAATGGTGTCACCGAGAACGTGACAGTGTCGCTCCATTAAAGTTTCATCGCCAATGTGAAATAGGCAGTGAGCTTTTTCTAAAGTCTCCAAATCACGAATAAATTCAGCGTTATAATATTCAATTCCTTCATTTTTGTCATCATCATAGCAAAGCCAAGCTGTAGATTGTGGGTGAATAATTAATGTGTCAAATTTAACAGCACCATCTGTTAGTATTTTTCCAACTCTACTAATATAATCCACAAAATCTTTATAATCTTTCCACCATGGCTGTTGGTAAAATATTGATGGCGGATAATCCCTTTTACGAATTCCTCTAAGAGAATAGCCCTCTAAATGCGGACAAAGTAGCGTAATCCCACGCACCATTTGCCATTCTGCCAGCCACTTAAATTCTTCAAAGGTTATGTTCCAGCCGGTAAGTGCGAAAGTTTCAGATAGAATTTGTTTTTTGCCTAATTGATGTGCAACAGACGAAACTTGAAGAGGAGTAGTAATAGGCTTAATCTGTCTTCCCAGCCAATCCATTCCGGGTATGTGAAAGTATTCATAGTTTGGCATTACTGCACCGTTACTAGTGAGCTGCGATAAAAGCTCTTCTTCTAAAACCATATGACCCGTAAAGCACATATCGTGGCTGTCACACCAGTCATAAATACGCTTTGTAAAATTTTGAGAAAACAAGTCTGTTACCATTTTCCAAAAGTTATAACGTGTTTTTTTGTAATCGCCAATAGGCTTAAAAAGTTGAAGTAAAAGCGGTAAAAGTTCATCGCCGTATCGGTTTTTATATTCGCTTGGCATGATAAAGCTCCAAGGGATTCCATCTCGTGAAACTTGAGGTTCATCAATAAAAAAGCCAGGCGTTTCATTTTTATAGATGTCATAATATTTTGTATAAATTGCATCAATAAAGGCGTCGGTAACTTTTGCATCTAAAGTATCAACGTAAAAAGGATTTATTTCATAGTAAAGATGATAGCCGTCAAGGTTTATAATCGTTGTTTCGGTGTCGCCGGTGCCTTCTTGAAGTCTAAGATATTTTTGTTGATATGACACGCCAAGCCCATTAACCAAGCCGTTTCCGAACCCTGATGGCCAGCCGTTTTCGTCATAAGCCCACGCTTGCATACCTGCCTTTTTGGCATCACTGATTCCAAGGCTTATGTTTTCAAACCATTCTTTTCCCATATACTCGGTTTGAAGACCGCCTCGTGCATGCATAAAAAAACCACCAAGACCTGCCTCGTGCATAAGTTCAATTTGGCGTTTAGTTTCATTGGTATCAAGTTTTTCGTTCCATGACCAAAATGGCAGAGGACGATATTTCTTTTCGATTTGTTTAAAGTTATTTTCCATAATACCCCCACTAATTACAGTTAAATTTTGTATTTCTGTTTATAATATTCAATTTTCATTATAACACAAGGGTGATTTTTTGTCATCTCTTTTTCGAGAAAATTTTAATTCTTTTTTTACAAATCATAAAAAGCGTTTTTCCACCAAATAATAAAAACTGCCTCACAAAATTGTGAGACAGAAGTTATTGAATATTTTAAAAATTAGTCTTCTTTTATGATTGGCTTTTTCAATGTGTCAATATGCAAAATGCCATCTTTAACGGAAACGGTTTCACTGGTAAATAATAAATTGAAAAGATTTGCCGGTACATATGTGCTATCATCGATTAATCGTGGAGACGTACCTAATGGTTTTGCTTGAGTTAAGCCAATAGCTTTGCTACTAGCTCTATAATAGGAGTCAAGTCCTAGTTGAACAGTTGTTTTAACTTCACCATTATCGATTGACGCAGAGTTAGTTTCTGCGTCCCATGTTAGTTCAAAACCTAAAGCATCAGACGTTTTTCTAAGCGGAATCATAACATTTCCGTTTAT
>JAVXFE010000227.1:0-3410 GCA_036658075.1 Oscillospiraceae bacterium | reverse complement strand
CTATATAGTTGCCGGTAGCGCCTTCGCAATGTTCATATACTTTTCCTCCAAAAATATAGTGCTCATTTCCCGATAATTCTTCATCTTAACCGTCGGGTCATTGGAATACCTTGATTTTTTATCTTCTTCTGTCAGCATGTCCCATAGTCTATTAGTTTTCTCAATATACTCATTGTGAAATTCATTATCCCAAAGTCTGTGATACCGCATAACACTTTGGTGTGTCCCTTTGACCTCTGCGTATTCGCTTAGCATTCTGATAATTTCAATATCGAGTTGCAATTGACCGCCTTGTTCATAAGCATCGGTTAGAGATTGAATTTTATGGCTTCGATATGGAGCACTATCGTTGCTACTGTGGGAGCTTATGTATACGCCATCCTTTTTAACGGTTATGCGGTTGATTAGTTCTCTACCCATTATTCACCTGAGCTTTCTTCAACAAAAACGTAGCAAAGTCATACTCAGTCTTTGTGATAATACTAAATGTTTTTTCTGGTTTACCCTTTATTTCAATAGGTTCTGACGAAATAGCATATTCTGTTTTCCCATTGTGAACGCTTTTTGAAAGCTCTCCCCCAGCTTGCACTCTTCCAACTATGTAATCTTTTCTAGTCATGACTTTTCGCTCAATTACCTCAAACCTAAAAGTTTTAGGATTATATTTGTGCTTTGTATAACTAAGCTTTGTTAAAAGGGTTTTAAGAACCTTGCCCTTTTGCATGAGGGACATTCCAGTGTCAAAACCATAAAGGTATTCCCGTTCCGCCTTCTCCTTTTTCTCCATTTCTTGAATGGCAAACTGCTCTGCTTTATATTCGAGCTGCCTTTTTTTTCTTTCTTTGTAATAAGCTTTATTCTCGTCCTGTTTCGCTAAATCGGCATCTACTTCATCTTTGCGAATAATAGCCAATCCAAAACCATTTTTATCTGCTGGCTCTGGGTATTTATTATTAACCAAATAACATTCTCCGAGGCTTTTATACTCAGCCCCTGAAATAATTTGTGATAAATTATACTTTGTATAGTAGAGTGTTCCAAAAAGCTCTTCATTAAGCATTTTTATCTTCCTTTCTGTAAATCAAATTCCTCTTTGGTACTTTATGACAGGCTTATTTCCACGCCATCGGGGAAACACACTTCTCTTCGAACTTCAACGTCGTCATAAAAACCAGTTCCATCTTCGCTATCAGAATATTCCGTCGTAATATCATTAGTATCTTCGCCAACTTCGACAAAACCATACCCGTCTGCTTCTTCATAAAGAAAATCCATAACTGCTCCAATCCCATCGATGGTTTCATACCACTTAATCCATTCAAAATGGATAGCTACTTTCTCGTCTAGGTCGATAATTTTGTCAGCATACTTCAAAGTTTCGTAAACCCCATTTTCAAGGTTTTCTTTCGCCATACAAACCAGCTTCTCATAATCCGGCTTTTTTAATACAATACCAACTTCACTTTTGTAACCCATAATTTTACCTCCATATAATTATTCTTGTTTAACCTTTGCTAAAATATTTAATCCAATTCTCGCATATGTTTTGATATTCCCAAAGGGAGGCTCACCGGTAACACTAACGCCAGTCCTCCGTTATCGTCTATGATTACAATCGGACTAACACTACTAGCGATACTAACTATTACATTTTCCGTTTTAAATTGCGTCATGGCGTCTAGCATATATTGATTGTTAAATCCGATTGCATCTTTAAATTCGCCCTTAAATGCACTAAGTTTGCAACGGTTGTTCGTACATACATTCTCTTCTGTTAATAGTAGCAAATTATCATTTAGCCACCCAACAATTTGCCTACAGTCTTTTGGCTTTTTGAACGCTTTGAAATATTTCAACGCTTCCGAATACTCCGCAATCTGTAGCTTTGTTTTCTTACCGTTATTTGGAATTACTTTTCTATAATCGATGTACTCGCCTACAAGCAGACTGCTAATCACCGTCGTATGACCGTCAGACATGCTAATCTTTGTGTCGTTTACCATTATGTTTGTATCTCCGTGAAGCACGTCTGTCGCTAGTGCAAGTCCGCTTAATCGGGCTGTAAACGGTACTGCTACATTAAGCTCGGTAGACGTATCCATCGCCATCCGGTGCCCATCCAGAGCCAAAATAGCGTTCCCGTCGAAGTGTATCCCCGTCAATAATTCCTTTACGTTTTTATCGCCGGTTGCATATTTAATTAGGTTAAAACGCTCTTTTAGCTTCTCTATATCGTACTTGTATGATTGCCCTTCAGCCATGTCTATAATTGGGATTTTAGGAAAATCTTCTACGTCAAGTAATGTTTGAGATGTTTGTTTCCCGTCGCAACAAATAATAGTTTTATATTCCTGCACGTCGAATGATATATCGTAACCTTTGAAGAATTTCATTGCTTTGAGCAACGACGCTGTGTCCTCAAAAACAATGTCCGTTTCCTCAGACGCATTGTCAACTGTTATGTAAGAGATAACCCAGTTATCAAGGTTTGTGCCGACCACATAACTGTTATTTTTTTCAACGTGAAACAGCAAATTTTGTAGTGATGACACTGCACTTCTTTTATCTACACATTTGTAAGCCCTCTCCATTGCACACTTAAAGGCTTCCGTACCTACTGTAAATTTCATTTCATATCCTCCATATTATTATTTGTTTGGCACCATTGAATTGAGTTATAAACATTTCCCTCTCCATCTGTAGCCGTGCCGTAGTTAATACATTCAATAGACACGTTTTGTTCTTCTATGAGCTTAATTACTGTTTGACGCCCTAGAAGCTCAATATAATCCATCAGGTAACCGCCCCCTAATTTTTCTTGCTTCCAGATAAGCTCTTCGGCGCTCAACCCAAAACCCCCATATGCCAATATGGAGTTAATCATCCCTATGCAGCTAAGTTCTTTCCTGCGTCTTTCCTCTTGTTCCGTTCCTTTGATGTAATGCCCATTATTCCAGCCACAGGACATTGAGTTCATTTCTTTTTCAATCTCATAATCTGTCATATAAGCGACCTCTTTCTTTTATAAGCTTTCGCACTTCATATCTTGGCGAATAGTTGGACGCAATCACCCCTCCGTTTAATCCCGATTTGTATAATTCCGTCGTCACAGTTACACATAACGCTAAAGGGCTTTTCGCAAATTTCGGCTGCTTCGGGGATGCTTTTCTGTATCGCTTTTAGATATTCGCCGATATCTTCATGCTCTTTTTCGTCTTGCCATCTCTCACGCAATAGATAAAATAGGTTGCTCGTTTTGCTTGTATTATGCAAGTTCCATAATTCCATTTTTTTCATCTTTCTACCCCCTAAATTTCGACGCACATTGCAAAGAATTGAGTTTCTTTTGTGTAATTTTCGAGTAACGTTTTATAGGGACCATCTCTTAGCATTGCGCATATCAAATTAGC
>JAVXFE010000226.1:0-3411 GCA_036658075.1 Oscillospiraceae bacterium | reverse complement strand
TTTCACTCTCGCTAAAGCTCGATTTCAAAAAGAACGACTGTGCTAGTAAGTTCGTTCCTCACTAACTATCCCATGTCAAAAATGAACGAACTATATTTCAAAAAGAACGACTGGGCTAGTAAGTTCGTTCCTCATCAACTATCCCATGTCAAAAATGAACGAACTAATCTTTTAAAAATAAAAACGTTTTGATTTTACATATCTGAAAAGATTAAATTAAATCAGATTGGTTTTGTTTTACGCCTTGCCCGGTTCCGTCCGCCCACCCGGACGGGATCAGAATTACAATCCCCTACACGTCCTGAAAATGTAAATATAATCGCAAAAAAATTATTAAAAATAAGGAGAAATATTATGAAAATACTTGTATTAGGTGGCGGTGGCAGAGAACACGCTATTATCCAAAAATTATCTATGAGCAAAGAAGTTGAAAAAATCTATTCCGCACCCGGAAACGGCGGGATTGCACGCCTTGCAGAATGCGTACCGATACAGGTTATGGAGTTCGAAAAACTTATCGATTTCGCAAAGGCAAACAAGGTCGATTTAACCGTGGTTGCACCCGACGACCCACTTGTTGCCGGTGCGGTAGACGCTTTTGAAGAAGCTGGATTGCGTGCTTTCGGACCCAGTAAAGCCGCCGCCCTTATTGAAGGCAGTAAGGCGTTTTCTAAAAATTTAATGAAGAAATATAACATACCAACGGCAGGCTATGAAGTGTTTGCGGTTAGTGATGAGGCGATAGAATATATTAGGTCAGAGAACAAATTCCCTGTTGTTATCAAGGCGGACGGGCTTGCTTTGGGCAAAGGGGTTATTATTGCAAACGACTGTGTAGAGGCTGAAAAAGCCGTCCGTGAGATTATGGAAGATAAGGTTTTTGGAGCGGCGGGCGGACAGGTTGTCGTTGAAGAATTTCTTGTGGGACCCGAGATTTCAGTTTTGGCGTTTACAGACGGAAAAACTATGGTGCCAATGGTGTCGGCCCAAGACCACAAACGTGCTTTAGATGGCGATAAAGGGCTAAACACAGGCGGTATGGGTACGTTTTCACCTAGTCGAATATACAATGAAGAACTTGCAAACGAGTGCATGACGAAGATATTTTTGCCTACTATGGAGGCGATGAAAGCCGAAAATCGCACGTTTAAAGGTGTACTCTATTTTGGACTGATACAGACGAGTGAAGGGGTGAAAGTTATTGAATACAACTGCCGTTTTGGCGACCCGGAAACCCAAGTGGTACTTCCTCGCCTAAAGACGGATTTGGTTGAGATTTTTAACGCCGTGGTTGATGAAAGGCTTTCGGAGTGTGATATTGAATGGGAAGATAATGCGTGCGTGTGCGTTGTTTTAGCCTCTGGAGGATACCCGAAAAAGTATAATACAGGCTATGTAATAGATGGAATAAAGCAAGCTGAAAGCTTAGGGGCTATGATTTTTCACGCTGGGACACAGTTTGACGGTGAGAACTATACAACGGCAGGCGGTCGAGTTTTAGGAGTGACAGCGTGCGGAAAAACCCTAGATGAGGCGATTGAAAAAGCGTATAAATATGTGGACGTTGTACATTTTAAGGACGCCCATTTTAGACACGATATAGGAATAAAATAAGAAATGTTGAAAAGTCGTTAGGTGTGACAAATGTATAATTTGAAAATATCGCCAAAAGTTAAAATTGAGCAATGCAAGAATTCTTGCATTGCTCAATTTTTTACGAAAGAATCTCAAATGTTATATTTGGTGTTTCCTCATGAACATCATCAAAAACCTCAAACATTTTTATTACATATTCATCGAACTCTATTGGTAAGCTGTGAATACCTTTGATATATACATATAATTCATAATCACAATAATATCTTAGGCAATCCCAAAGTGCATCAAGATTTTCACCATAATATTCTGGAAATCCAAATTGTTCCTTTAAGATTTTATGTATTTCTCCAAGATACTTACAACCTGTAAAATCTAATGTTATTGTATTCATATCATTTCTCCTATTCTATTTCTGCAAATGTTTCATAATGGTCATATGTAACAAAAATTAACCCATCATTTGAAAACAGTATTCTGTCATTGTTACGATATCCGCCGATATAATTTATATCGGCTTCATACCATATACGCCCGATTTTTTGAGGAAGCTTGTTCTCTTTATTATTGAAAATTCCTCCAAAAATCATTTTGTTTCGGGCTACAGTGGATAGGTTTCCTTTGCTTGCAACCCAGCCCAAATGATGTGCTTTAGCAATTGGGATGTAGTAATCGGGCAGGTTGCCGATATGTTTTAGATACCAATCCGCACCATTAACACCTCTGTCAGTAGCAGTGCCTGCGAGCAATGCACAAAGATTATTTATAACACACCTACAATTTGGATGTACGGGAGGATATGGATATACATTTTCATCTATTGAATATATTTTACCATTATATTTCCGACATATCAAGCATGTTTTCAAATCCAATGTCACGACAGGCATAGAAGAATTTGAAATATTTGAATTTTACAAGCAACTTGATAAGAATAAAAAGGAACTTACTAACAACATTGAGTGTTTTTCATCTGACTTATTCGGATATTTAATTCGTCATTCAAAAAAAGAAATTGAAAGATCAATAACAGAATAAAAATCATGTTGCAACAAAAGCATTCCCATCAGAGATAACCCGTCATTGACACTTCTACAATGTATAATACCCAGTGCGAATTTTTCTTGCATTTTGTTAGAAATAATGGTATAATGTTATGAAATTCGTAATTTATAAAAAGGTTGGTTAAAATTTATGGCTAAAAAATTATATAGGCTTCCACTTGTTGCCCTTCGAGGGATTGTCGCTTTCCCTGGAATGGTTTTACATTTTGATGTCGGGCGTCCACAATCTGTTGCGGCAATTGAAGAAGCTATGCTCCGTGATAAGTTTGTATTCTTGTGCTACCAAAACGACATATTGCTTGAAGAACCTGAAGCAGATGACCTTGCCGAAATTGGCACGGTCGCTTTAATAAAGCAAGTCCTTCACCTTCCTGATGGAAACATTAGGGTGCTGGTTGAAGGCGTTTTTCGTGCGTCTTTTTCAAACCTTGACTTTGAGAACGATTTTGGAGAAGTTGATGTCGTTGAAAAGATTGAAGAAGCTGCTAAAGATGAGATTCAAGTTCAAGTTCTGATTCGTCAGGTTCAGCATTTAATGGAAGACTTTCTTGAAATATACGACCGCCTATCACCCGACGCCGTGTCGACACTTTTGGCAATCGATGACCCAGGTGAAATGGCAGATATTGTAGTGTCAAACCTTCCACTTAAACCGCAGTCAAAGCAAATTATCCTAAACGAAAGCGACGTCCAAACTCGCCTTGAAAAGCTCATTATGCTACTTACAGACGAGCTTGATGTCCTTGAAATT